>JAGACB010000015.1 GCA_017614345.1 Lachnospiraceae bacterium | reverse complement strand
CTGACAGCTCCGAAAAGCAGCATCCTGCAGACGGTCAGATATCGGTAATCCACCCTGCAGACCTGCTTCCACTCCACGGTCCGGTTCATGATATCCTTCCACATGGACAGATACAGAAGTCCCCCGAAGAGCATGGGCGCCGAAAGGAACTGGAGGGGAATGAAGGGTGCACCTTTATAGGAAAGAACGGCAAAGGCGATCATGGTCACCAGATAGACCGAAAGCGCAATGGTCGTGCAGTCTTCCACTCCGAAGAGCACGTCCCGGAGCGATAACATTTTCCAGGAAACACGAGGTTTTTCGGGAAGGCCCTGATCCAGGATCATATTTACGGACCGGTTGATCTCGTCCCGGGAGGGCATGGGAATCTCTTCAGAGAAAGCCAAAATGCCTGCCGGGGATGAATCTTTTGATTTCGAATTTCCGGGTAGTTCCGGATTATTTACTTCAAATCTATCACTCATACTCTCCAAACTCCTTTCTGATCTTATTTTGCAATCTGTAATACTTTGTTTTTACGGTGGCCTCCGAGAGATTCATGGATAGGGCGATCTCCCGAAAAGGCCTTTCGTCGTAGATATGCAGCCGGAAGATCATCTGTGTCTGATCATCCGTTCCGGATACATAATCCTCAATTTCCTTTAAGAGCTGTGAATTGTGAAGCTGCAGTTCCCGATCCTCGGTGTCGACGATCTCCTGATCCTCTATGGACACCAGCTCCGGCTTGTACCTGCGCCGATGGTCGATCACCTTGTTCGTTGCGATCCGGTAAAGCCAGGTCCTGAAGGAGCTTTTCCCGGGATCGTAATACCGGATGGTCTGCAATGCGGAGATGAAGATCTCCTGAGTCAGGTCCATGGAGTCCTCCCGGTCTCCCACCTGACGATACACATACACGTAGATCTCCTGATAATACTTTCGTACGAGCGTATCCGCGGCACTTCTCGACGATTTCTTTTGGATCTTCAGGATCAGTCGTTTCTCATCGTCCACATTTTCACCTCCCTTACCTGTATATTCGAATGCGGATGGAAAATAGTTTCAAATATTTTGAAACTTTTGTCATCTCCTCTGCTATCATACAAAAAGAAAGTGCGGATGACAACCTTCTGTCATACCGCACCTTCTGCGTTCCGGGTCGGAGCATCGTCACGACCCGGAAATGGTATTCATTTTTCTGTTTGTGAAGTTCAGGGATCAATTCTCTTCCTTCATTACGCTGGATACATCGAAGATCATTCCGTTGTCGCTCCCGGAAACCTTGGGAAGCTCGCCGTCCCATTTGTCCAGCATGTTCTTCTGCAGGATCTCCTGAGTCAGGCTCTGCTGGATCTTCTTGTTTGCCTCGGCTTCTGCCTCAGCATTGATCTTCTTTGCATTTGCCTCTGCCTCAGCACGGATCTCCATTGCCTTCGCTTCTGCTTCTGCGCGGATCTCTGCAACCCTTGCCTCAGCCTCTGCATTGACCTTCTGAGCCTCGGCTTCTGCCTTGGCCTTCTCGATGGCTGTCTTGTTCTCGATCTGCTGCTGTTCATACTTGATCTGCGCAGACTGTCTCTGAGCGATCACTTCATTGTACTCCTCTTCGAAATCCGCATTGGAGATGGACAGCTTCAAAATGGAGATCATACCTTCGCCGTACTTCTCATCCAGGCTTTCCTGAAGAGCCTTGGCTGCAGCCGGCTCAATGTAAGCACGCTTGGTCACGTCTCTGGTCTCAAGCTCCACGGATGCTACCTTCACTGCGGAAGATACGATGGTGGGTGTGATCAGGGCACGGGAATCGGTTAAGAAGCTTCTTCCCACATTGCTCATGAACCAAACGGATGCAGAAGGAGAGATCTGGTAAGTTACCTGGATCCCGTCATAGTAAACATTGGTCTGCTCGGAGCTCTCTGCATAGATCCGGCCGTCGTAATTCACTTCGATCTGCTTATTGTTCACGTCGCGAACCTGATCAATAAAGGGCGCCTTAAAATGAACACCCGGGCTCATGGTAACCGACTGCACCTGACCCATCCTGATCACTACTCCGGTATAACCGGTGGGAACTACATGGTAGGAACTGAGGCCTACCACGATCAAAAGAATCAAAAGGCACACAATGACAACGATTGTAACGGGTTTCTTCATAATTTTTTCCTCTCTTTCTGCCTATCAGGCTGACTGTTCTGAACCTATTTGGGACTTCTCAGAACTTCATTCAAGATTGTACAGGCTTAAGTACGTAAAATCAAGAGGAAAACCTGAAGATTTATTTACAAATCAGTTGCTGGTCTTTGACCTGCAACAAAGTGAGCAAACTATTCCTTTATTTTAGATCAATATACTCCCCATTCACGCATACCTTCGAAATCTTTGACAGATCTATGATGGTCCCGATGTTCATCACAGAACAGTGATAAGTAAACTCGAGGTCTTTTCCGGACCGATCCGACCACTCACAGGACGAAAACTGATCAGTGGCCGAATACTCTGTTCCATCGATGGTAACAGATTCCACGCTCGGCAGAATCAGATCCTGAGAGGGGCCCGCGGATTTCAGGTTGCATTTTCCGATCAGGTCGATCCCAAGCGGCGTCACCTCCACCTTTTTGATGTGATAATCAATGCCGTCAACGATCCGGTGTTCATCGACCTTGTATGTTTTCGTGTCTGAGGTATAGCAGTACTTCCAGGAAAGGTTCCATGTCCCTTTATAGAGCGTCTTTTTTATGGGTTGTCCGTTTTCGTCCGATCCGCAGACATAGATGGGATCCCTGCAGATCAGCTCCAGCTTTTTCTTATTGATATGAGCCTGATTCACCGACATGATCATATACAGGTATCCGTCCTCATTCACGAAGCACTCCAGTGCGCTCGAAGCACCGGTCTTATCCCACTTTTTGATCTCCTGATTGATCTCCATCGAATCAAAGGTCACGTAATTACGTCCCTCTTCATCAAAACTCTGGGTACATCCCTCCGGGACCGAAATGTTGGTCTCGATCTTGATGAATGCGTTGTTTTTGTCTCCCACCGAAGTGGTTGCCGTCAGGGTAATGTCTTCGTCCACGCCGGTTTCTTCATTGTAAACGGTCCGGGTGCAGCTTTCATTAATCTCCACCAACCCATCGCCCAGCTTTTGAGCCTCATCGGTCCGGACCCCAAGCCTATTCGCCAGTTCCACATCCAGATCCAGTTGTTTCGCGCCGTAGGTGCAGGCTGCGGTAAAAACAGCCACCGCCGCTGCGACCAGAGCAATTCGCCTCCAGCCGATCTTCCTTCCGGCCTTCCCCTTCCCATCCGTAATCCGGACAGCATTCTCCTCTTTCCTTAAGCCTGGTCCGCAGTCCTTGCTTTTCTCCACCAGTTCCGGATCAAGTTCGGACATATATTCCAGCAGTTCTTCACCCTTCATAGGTATATCCCTCCTTCGTCAAATACTCTGCCAGTTGTTTTCGCATTCGGAACAGGATCGACTTCACCTTGCTTTCCGAATAACCGAAGTTCTCGGAAAGATCTTTGATGGAATCCATGTAATAGTACCGTCTGACAAACAACTGCTGCTTCTTTTCCGGGAATTTTTTCAGGAAAATGCTGACAATCCGGCCCACTTCCTCGGCAAAAAGCTTCTCTTCCGCCGATTTCGTTTCATCCGGAATGCACTCCTGCATTTCGTCGCTCAACTCCACGATCTGTGCTAAGCGCTTCTTCGCCGAGTCCTTCCGGATCCGGTCAAAGGTCACATTTCGGATGATCTTCGACAAAAAGGCAAAAAGATACTGTCTCGGTTCGTTGGGCGGTATCAGCCTCCACGCATGAAGATACGTATCGTTTTCGCACTCCTTTGCCGTCTCCGGATCCCCGTTTATACGAAGAGAGATCAGACGCAGACCGTTTCCGTATTTTTTCTGACATTCTGTGATCGCTTCCTCATTTCTCTCCAGAAAGAGGTCCACGATTCTGGCATCTTCCATCTGTTAACTCCTTACTGTTTGATTGTGATCGATCGCCTTCATCCTAATAAGCGTAAAAATCCGGAGGGTGGTTGCAATTATTCTAAAAAAAATTTCCCAAGGGGACAAGCCCCTTGGGGAGGTAATCTTTTTCTCTTAAAATCTTTCGCCTTATTCCGAAACATCTACAGGCAGTGTTCTTTCCGCCAGATCCTGGATCGATCTGATAAAGTCATTTCCATCCGATATCTTCAGGACACGATCCCCATATACCGCTTCATAGCAAATCGAACGATACAAACCGTTTTCAGGATAATAGACATGCCTGAATACACCATAATCTTTGGCATTCGGAAAGTATTGTTCTTTAAACGACCGTGTATCCTCCGCCAGCCATTTCCATCCGATAACACCGTATTCTCCATTCAATGAAGTATTCCATTGAATAATCGGTTTTTTTTCTGATTCCGATCCATCTGCTTTTGCTTCACCTCTTACCATCAAATAGAAGCCATTCTCATCTTCCAGATAAACACAAAAATCCGCAGAACCATCCTCTTCTACATAATATGGCATCAAATAGGCTTTCGTAAACGAAGAATTCCACACGGATGATAACTCACCGGTGAACCATTCTTTCCATTTTTTCTCGATTTCTTCATCAATGTATACGTACGGCAATGGATCCCTTTTCTCGATTCGATCCGGTATAACAAATTCACCCTCAACAACCATCTGATTTATGTATGCTTGAACATTCCTTTTTTTTATTTGATCAGCCACAACAAGATATTCAAAAGTATCCATATCATAGTTATTGAATGATTTGTCATCAGACCAATTGATCCGATAAGCCGTTCCCCTCTCATTACACCACACCTGGTAATAAAGAGTTGTGCCGGGCTTATAATCAGGCATTTTATCCGGATCTTCTGCCATAGTCCATCGAGTATCCAGATGATAATCAGCGTAATACCATTCCAAACATTGATTCTTTAAACTAAGTAAAACACGCTCAGCAACCTCTTCCTTGCAGGTACTCCATGAACGAAGAGATTCCGATTCATCGTCATCTTCGGTTCTCTCCACTTCAGTACCCTTCAGAGTATCTTCCGTCTTCTCTTCAGTACTTTTCACCGTTTTTTCCGTCTCCGAAACCGGTGAAAGCAAAGTATCATCCGAATCAGAATTACCGGAACAAGCGGTCAAAGCGGCAAGATTTATAAGAAAAACAACACTTAATCGAAAAAAAATGTTCCCTTTCATACAAAAACCCCAAAAATCCATTGTAATTATTTAACAACATTGTCGAAACAGAGGATTGTATACATCATTTTCGTTCAAAAAGATCATATTCCGGGCTTTTCGGATATCGTTTCATAACCCGCCGAATCCTTATTCGCCAGAGAATCATCTGTTGAGCTTCCGTGCCTTCCGTAAAAACTGTCAGCTGAAAGATCCGACGTGCGGATCCAACCGATCGTCTCATCCTCATAGCCCCGGATCTCCAAAGCATCGCAGGTCAAAAAACCATCCTTCGTCTGGGCCTCAAGCGAAGCCGGAACCTCTTCGAAGTATACCGCGGAAAACTCGATTTGCTGGGGCTGTATCTCTACGGGATCTCCGCTTCCGTCCGGTTTCGTGTTCAGCGTCAACGGCTTCACCAGCCAGGTATGTACGGAATCACGATAATGACTGCCATAATATCTGTCTCGTTCCATACTCACACAACCGAAAACCGCAGATCCTTCCAAAGAAGGCTGAACCAAACCGTCATCCACGATTTCGGCAACCGGAACACAAAAATCAAAGGATGCTCCGAGTGGTGGGGCAAAGCACTCCTTTGTTTCATACAGAACACCATTCTCCCGGTATCTCGGAATACGCTGTCCTTCTTCGTATTCCAATACCGGATTTCGAAGGATCATGCATCCCAGCTGAATCAGTTTTTCTCCGTCATACCGAAGGGCGATCACATTTTTTCCCTCTCTTGCAAACAGTTCGGTGTATTCATCTTCGGGATCAAGATCCAAAGCAATCACAGACAAGGGAACACCGGCCGAATACTCCTGATTAACGGGGATTTTGATCTCTCCTGTAT
>JAGACB010000091.1 GCA_017614345.1 Lachnospiraceae bacterium | reverse complement strand
TGTGATATTCACAAACGTATAAGGAGAAAAAATATGAGAATGAAAAGGATCCTATCCACGATCACCGTGGCGGTTCTGAGCGCTGCAATGTGTGTCTCTACGGCATCTGCTTCGCCGATCCGGCCGCAAAAAGTAACAGACAGGCTGACCTTGGTAACTGCTCAGGGAGAAGATAATCATTTTCACGCATATGCAGGAGGAACCAAGAAAAGTAAAAGTATCATCTACTCAAATTCGGAAGGATTCCGGCTGCTCTATGTAGATCTGGCGGGTGATGACCTGAGCAAGGTAACTTACAAATGGCAGACTTATGCTTCTTTGGATGATCTGAACCGCGGTAACGTTTCTATATGTTATTCCGATTACGAAAGAACCATTATCCTTCTCGGAGATCATTTTGACCCGTATCTGACCTGTACTGTTTCCGACGGCTACGGAAACAGCGAAACCGTTACTTTCGAGATCCGGGAATATGATGAAAGAGAATTCGCCGGTGTCAATAATGCAAACCTGACCCTGAAAACAGGGAACTCCATGAACATCTTGAACATTCTGAACGATTTCAAGGAGGGAGGAAAACCGGATTGGACGATCACATCGGTTACCCCTTCTGTTCTCTCGTTCAGTAATTCTTCAACGATCAAGGGCATCAAACCGGGGCTTGCCGTATTGGAAGGTATTCCTTACGAGGGCTATCAGCCCGCTGTATTCACGGTCCAGGTTCAGTATAAGGATGTCACAAATAAATCCGACTACTGGTATGCTCCCGTTTACTGGGGAACCAACAACGGGATCATCGGCGGCTATGATGACGGTACCTTCCGTGCCGACAACAAGTGTACCCGTGCACAGATGGTGACCTTCCTCTGGCGTATGGCCGGCTGTCCCGAACCGAAAACCACCAAAAATCCGTTCCGGGATGTGACCAACACAAAGGCATATTACTACAAAGCAATGCTTTGGGGTGCAGAGACCGGTATCGTAGGCGGTTATCAGGTAGACGGCGGTAAGCAGGAATTCCGTCCCGACACCGTCTGCTCCAGACAGCAGGCTGTCACCTTCCTCTGGAGACTGGCAGGGTCACCGGAACCGAAATCCTTAAAGAGTTCCTTCAGGGATGTACAGAACAGATCCTCTTACTCCTACCGGGCGATCCTTTGGGCAGATGAGGTGGGGATCACCTCCGGTTACTCCGACGGCACCTTCCGTCCTCAGGACGATTGTGTCAGAAGACAGATGGCCTCCTTCCTGTACCGCTATGACCTGAAAACACAGAAAGAATGACCGGTCAACCGGTTAAGTTCCCATGAAAAGCTAATGAAGTGACATTGTACGTTAATGATATGACAGGAAAACGATAATGTTATAACCAAAAAGCCACCGGACCGATTTCCGATCCGGTGGCTTTGTTTTTTTATTCACTGAAAATTTTCAGTTCCGATCACAGATCCTTTACAGCCTTGATCACAGCTTCGGTGGTGATACCGAACTCTTCGAACAGGGTAGCAGCAGGTGCGGATGCGCCGAATCCCTTCATGGAAACGATGGCACCGTCAAGGCCTACATACTTGCCCCAGCCGAAGTCGCTGAGGGTCTCAACTGCAACTCTCTTTCTGACGCTCTTCGGAAGAACGGATTCCTTGTACTCTGCGGACTGCTCTTCGAATACGTCCATGGAAGGCATGGATACGACACGAACGTCGATTCCCTCTTCTGCAAGAGCCTTCTTAGCTTCCACTGCCAGCTGAACCTCGGAACCGGTAGCGATGATGATCGCATCGGGAGTAGCCTTGGTGGAATCCTCAAGAACGTAAGCACCCTTCAGAGCTTCCTTGGAGGAGCCTGCAAGCTGAGGCAGGTTCTGTCTTGTGAGAACCAGAGCGGTAGGAGTTCTTCTGGAGGTTACTGCGCTGTACCATGCAGCTTCGGTCTCGGTTACGTCAGCGGGACGGAATACATGGAAGTTAGGCAGGGAACGGAGCATAGCAAGCTGCTCGATGGGCTCATGAGTAGGGCCGTCTTCGCCGACACCAATGGAGTCATGGGTGAATACGAAGGTAAGCGGAACTCCCATGATGGAAGAAAGTCTTGCCATGGGCTTGGTATAATCGGAGAATACGAAGAAGGTGGAGACAAATGCTCTGAGGCCGCCGTGAAGCATGATACCGTTTCCGATGGCAGTCATGGCAAACTCACGAACACCGAAGTGCAGGTTAGCACCTGCATAATTGTCCTTGGAGAAATCTCCGCACTCGTTCATGTAGGTCTTGGTAGAAGGAGCCAGATCGGCAGCACCGCCGAAGAGGTTCGGAACCTTACCGGTCAGCTTGTTGATGATCTTTCCGGATACGTTTCTGGTAGCTTCGGGCTTGTCGCCGGGAGTCCAGTAATCAGCATCATCGATCAGCTTGTCGGCAGCTGCTTCATCATGGAACAGATCCCACTTTGCACGCAGCTCGGGGAACTTCTCGGAATACTCTGCAAACAGCTTGTTCCAAGCTTCTTCGCTTGCGCCGAGGCCTTCTACGATGCTGTGGTAATTTGCGTAAACATCCTGAGGTACGAAGAAAGGCTCGTCATTGTCCCACTCAAGATTCTCCTTCAGTGCCTTTACATTGTCAGCACCGAGGGGCTCGCCGTGAGCACTTGCCTTACCCTGCTTTGCGGGGCAGCCGTAACCGATCTGGGTCTTTACGGTAATGAAGGAAGGACGGGTCTTGTCAGCCTTTGCTGCTTCAATAGCTGCGCCGATGGCTGCAAGGTCATTGCCGTCTTCCACGGTAATGGTCTGGAAACCGAAGGCTGCCATACGCTCCTGAACGTTCTCGGTGAACGCGATGTTGGTGGAGCCTTCAATGGAAATGCTGTTGGAATCGTAGAATACGATCAGTTTGGAAAGGCCAAGGGTTCCTGCAAGGGAAAATGCCTCAGAGGAGATACCTTCCATCATACAGCCGTCGCCGCCCAGTACATAGGTGTAGTGGTCAACGATGGGATAACCTTCCTGATTGAAGATCGCAGCAAGATGAGCCTCTGCCATAGCCATACCGACTGCCATACCCATACCTGCGCCTAAGGGGCCTGTAGTAGCCTCAACGCCTACGGTGTGACGATACTCGGGATGTCCGGGAGTGAGGGAGCCCCACTGACGGAAGGATGCGAGATCCTCTACGGTAAGTCCGTACTCAAACAGATGAAGCAGAGAGTACAGAAGTGTGGAACCATGTCCGCCGGAAAGGATGAAGCGGTCTCTGTTCTCCCACTTCGGGTTCTTCGGGTTGTGGTTCATGTGATGAGCCCAAAGCTCATAACCGATTGCTGCGCAGCCCAGAGGAAGTCCCGGATGGCCGGAATTTGCCTTCTGAACCGCATCTGCTGCCAGCACACGAATGGCGTTGACACTGCGTGTTTCAAGATCTTTCATTGTTTTTTTGTTCCTCCTGTAAAGGTTTTGGTTTTATTTCTCAGGCTTTCGGACTCATTCTGCCAAGACAAAGCAGAAAGTCCTTGTGGAAAGCCGTTCTCACATAATTAAGGTACCAGCTTCAGAACGCGCATGTTCTGATAACCTACGGTCATGAGCCGGTTATTGGAAGGACCGGAGGTGACAATATCGAACTCGCCGCCTATGGTTCCCGCAAACTTCTCCGAACCGTCCTTCAGATAATAATCCGCCAGATAAGCGCTGTTATAGTAGATCAGCTCATCCTTGTGGAAATAGATATCCTCGTAGCCCTCCGCAAACTTCTTTTCGAAGATCAGCTTTCCGGAAGAATTATAGACCTTCACGGTATAGGGCTCATCCACCACCGTCTCGTCCCGGTAAACAAGCCCCAGGTACGAATCAGAGTAGAACAGATCGAAGTAATTTTTCTCGATGGGAACCCTGGCCACTTCGCTTACGTCCTTTGCGGTACGGAAGCCGTAGAAGATGATCTGATCGTCGCCGATGGCTGCCGCCGACTTCTCATCGAAGAAGGTTACATCTGCCACCATGGTGTTGCCGTACTCTTCAAAGCCCGCCACCAGGTTCTGAACCTCGGCTCTTGCCACGTCATAGTTGTAGAAGACCACCTTCTCCTTGATGCCGGTGCTTTCCACACCCACGTAGGATACCATCAGTCCGGTACCGGAGGGGGACAATGCCAGATCCAGCGGATAACCTCCCTCGCCGCTGATCACGGTCTTGATGCCGATGTCCAGTTTCTTGCCTTCCCTGGTATAGAAGTTGACGTAATTTGCCACGTCAGCTTCCAGAATGGCGGCTACAACACCCTGCTCCGCCACCGTAAAACGGGTGATGGGAATGACAGTGTCCGCACGTCCCGTGGAACCGTTCTGATCAAAGATCTCGATCCTGGTTCCCTTGATATCCGCAATGGCCAGATAATCCCCGCGGACCTCCGCTACGGGATTGTTCATTTCATAGGAGCTTGCCCACATCACCTTTCCGTTTTCATCCAGGTAGGCGGCTCCGTCTCCGTTATAATACACAAGATTGTTCTCGAACCGGATGAAGGAGTACTGTCCCTCCAGGCTGATCGGGATATCCTGCTCTACTTCATATTCGTGGAAATACCGGTTGGTGACCCATTTGTAGACCAGGTAACCGGCATAGCACACAAGTCCAACCAGGATCAGGATCAGAAACAGCAGAAACAGCCGATGTTGCAGGAGTTTCCGCCTGTAAAGCAGCGAACTGCCTTTTTTGCGTTTCTCCTCTGACGCATCATCGTCGTCATCGTCGTCCCCGTCCAGGATGGCAATATCTTCATATTCCTCATCAAGATCGTCGCCCGACGAATCCCTGTCTTTTCTGCGCATGTTTCACAAACCTCTCATATCAGTTTATTGCTCTTTGCAAATTCCACCGCATCTGTAATGGATGTGGCATTGCCCTCGGAGAGGACCTTCTGGATGGCCTCGATCTTCGGAATGGTCATATTATCCGCCCCGAGAAGAGGTCCGAACTCGGAAGAGATCTTGGAACTCTGCTCTGCAACTGCTGCAGCTGCAGCCTTCAGGCTGTCTGCATTTGCTTCAAGATCCTTTGCGGCCTGCTCGATCTTTCCGCGCCACTTTTCAGTCACTTCATCTGTGATCACCTTGCTGGTTGCATGATCGAATTCATCAAGGGCATTCTGCTTTGCCTTCTTGGCCTGATCGATCTCATTTTCCAGCTTCCCGATCTCTAAGTCAAAGTCCTCCAGACCGTAGATGGACTCGTTGCGGTCCTTACGGATCAGCTTCGCAGTCTTCTTCATTTCGATCTTGTTCCGGCGGATCTTACGACGGATCTCAGCAGCCCACTTGATGTGTTCCATGCTTCGCTCCTCGATCAGCTTGGTACCTGCGATATAGATCACGATGGAAACCACCACAAAGATACCGACGATCAGAAGGATCTTCCACAGGTCATGGATCTCCAGTGAAATGATCAGAATAGCCGGGATCCCGATCACACAGAACAGTCCGATCAGAACGCCGCCGACCCACTCCGAAAGACAGGTGGGATGGAAAATGGCACAGAACAGATATGTGTTGCAGAAGAAGGGAACATTTTTCTCAAAGAATACTCTGCGGATATCAGACTTCAGGTTCTTATTCTCCTGGATCAGATCCAAATTCTCACGGTTGATCCGGTCCTTAACGCTCTCTTCCTTCGCTTTGGCGCGCTTGTTCTCAACCTTCTTTAAGTTGCTCTCCAGCTCGCTGATCTTTTTGCTGTGCTCCGAATCAAGAGAGTCGCGGCCTTTCTTGACGGAAGACTTGATGTCGGAATCCCTGTCCTTCTCCGCACCGGCCTGAGCCTTCTCCAGCTTCTTCTTCTCGCTCTCCAAGCGGGACTTTTCAGCTGCCAGTTCCTCCGCCTTCTTAAGCGCCTTCTTCGCCTTCTCCAGTAATTCGATCTGAGTGGTACCCTGATATCCTTCCATGAAAACCCTCCTCAACTGTTTGGCTCTCCCCTTATAAGGTCTTCCGACCTTCCTTAAAGGAGGCAAACGATTCCTCGTATTGACACAATTCCGTCCGATCAATCAGACCCGCATTCCCTGTCTGTAACACCCCTTCGGACAGACTGCCTCACAATGCAAATACGGATATATTTTAGCAAAAAGAAGGCTGAATGTAAAGAGAAGTAAGGCACTTTTTCAAACGGAAAAAACCTCTTCTTGACAAGCGAAGTATCCTCGGTTAATCTGAGAAAAATGACTTTGCCGAAAGGATACTTTCTCATGTTTCAGATCTGGGGCAAGCAGGTGAAGGGAACCCGCATCATAAAACAATACACCGTTTCGATCCCGGACAATGCCGGGAACCGAACCAAAAAGGTCTTCCGCGCCATGACCGAGCTCTGCCGTGAATTCGATCTCCAGGAGCCCATCTGGCTGGACATCAACATTCGCGAGTTTCAGCAGTTTTCCTTTACGCGCTTTCATCAGGACAATTTCATTGAACCCATCGAATTCGACTACCTGGAATTCAGGGTACTGAAGGAAGAATAATACCGCCAATAAAAGAGCCCGGCACGATGTGCCGGGCTTTTTAGTGTGTTTTTGGGGACGGTTCTTTTTTACACGTTTTTGTGTTTTTGGGGACGGTTCTCTTTTACACATTTTTGTGTTTTTTGGAACCGTCCCCATTTACACATTTTTGTGTTTTTTGGAACCGTCCCCAAAAACACATTTTCAGATTGCAGTGCGTACAAACTGGCTGTTGTAGAGTTCGGAGTAGAAGCCGCCACGAGAAAGAAGTTCTTCGTGGGTGCCCTGCTCAATGATGTTTCCGTCCTTCATGACCAGGATCACGTCAGACTCCACAATGGTGGAGAGGCGGTGGGCCACCACGAAGCTGGTTTTGCCTTCCATGAGTGCGGCGAAGGCTTTCTGGACGCGACGCTCGGTGCGGGTATCGATGGAGGAGGTTGCCTCATCGAGGATCAGCATGGCGGGCTTCGAGATCATGGCACGGGTGATGCAAAGGAGCTGCTTCTGGCCCTGGGACAGGCTTCCGCCGTCCTCGCCGATCTCCGTGTCGTACCCCTTCGGAAGCCGCATGATGAAGTTATGGGCGTGGCAGATCTTTGCCGCTTCCATGACTTCCTCTTCCGTCGCATCCTCGTTACCGGTCCTGA
>JAGACB010000090.1 GCA_017614345.1 Lachnospiraceae bacterium | reverse complement strand
GGTCCATGGACTGGTGGGACAATGCACCCAAGGAAATCACGCGGATCCTGGAGTATATTAAGAAGTGCGAGGAAGAAAAGAAAACGAAACGCGAGCAGGAGCTTCGGGAAGCTGAGGAGGCGGAACAGAAGCGGGTGTTGCTCGCAAGTGCGGGCGGTGAAGGTTCGGCTGACAGTGGCTTGAGCGATGGTGATCCGGAAAAAACCGGTTTATCTGACGATGATTTGATTAACAAAGGTTTGGCCGCCGGTGGTTTGGCGGATGTTGATGCTCAGGCTTCCGGTGAAGATGCAGAGAAGCTTGCGGAAAATGGATCGCTTTCGGATGATCAGGAGTCATCTGCGGATGAAACTGCAGAGGAAGAAGGACATGATCCTTCTGAGGAATCTCAGGAACAGAAGCATTATCGTGCAAGAGCAAAGGTTTATATGCCTTGTGCGCTGCCTGTGACGGCATCGGACGGGAAGGAGTTTCTGACCACCTTTGCCGAGAAGCAGGAGGTTTGTGACCGCATGAATACGATCATTGCGGCAGAGGCTCCCATCAGTGAGAGAGTATTGTTCCGAAGGATCGTTCAGAGCTTTGGTGTGAGCCGCATCACTCCTCGGATCCAGGAGGGGCTGAAGCAGATTGCGGCAAGTCCCAGAGTGGCGGCGAGCCGGTCGGAATACGCTGATAACGTTGTTTACTGGCGTTCGGATCAGAATCCCCACGAGTATTACGGAATGCGAGCAAACGGTGAGGACGAGGCAAAGAGAGACATTCAGGACGTTCCTGTCTGGGAGGAGGTCAATGCGATCCTCTACATTCTTCAGGAACAGATCAGTCTCCCCGGAACGGATCTTGCCCGTGAAGCTGCAAGGTTCCTGGGATTTGCCCGCCTGAATACGAATGCCCATCGTGCCTTCGTGATCGCGATCCAGTATGCCTCCATCAATGACCTTGTGAAAGAATCCGGAAACGGCTGGGTCCTTACGGAAAAAGGACGCGAAAGAGCAAAGCTGGTGTCGGAAGAGGTTGTGATGGTGGAAGTGTGACACCAAGGGACTTGACAGATGCAAACTCTGTGATACAATAAAATTACCCGATGGGTAATTTTATTATGGAGTTGGATACGTGAGGGTCTGTTATGCGAATGTAAAATTAGCAAAACAATGTACCGGTTTGAAAGAAGCTACAAAGCTTTTCGGCGGTAATAAAACTTTGGCGATCAGTTTATTGGCCCGGATCAATGCGATGGAACAGGCTGAAACGATCAAAGATATTATTGTTATGCCGCAATTTCATTTTCATAATCTTCAGGGGAAAATGAATGGCCTGTTTGCCATCGATGTAAAGACCCGAAGAGATCAATGGCGACTGATCCTTCAGCCCCTGGATGAAAATGAACAGCCATTTGACCCGTGTCATATAGATGAGATCGCATCGATCGTAAGGATTGTTGAGGTAAGGGAGGTGAGTCCGCATTATGAGTAACTACATTGAATACAGAGACGAGGTGGCTTTCCATCCCGGATATTATATCAAAGAGATCGTTGAGGAGAGCGGGCTGACCCAGGAGGATTTTGCAAAACGGTTGGGAACCACGCCGAAGAATCTGAGCGTTCTCATCAAGGGTGATCAGAGTCTTTCGATCGACATAGCCACAAAGCTTTCCAGGATGTTGGGAACCACGATCGTTTATTGGCTGAATCTTCAGCAGATCTATGATGAAAAACTGGCTCTGATCCAGTCGGAAGAAGAACTGGTGAGGGAACGGGATGTATTCAGATTGATCGAATACCGGTACTTTAGTGACCATTTTTCACTTCCGGAGCTGCCCCGGCAGACGGATGAGAGGATCAAGTGTGTTCGGGAGTTTCTGCATATTTCGTCTCTGACTGTTTTGGAAGAGGAGAATCTTTCCGTAAGATTCAGGAGTTATTCCGAGGAACTGAGTCGGTCAAATATTGTGAATGCGAATGTGATGGTTCAGATCGCTGTGAATCGGACTTTGAAACAGGCTGCTCCCAAGTACAACAAAAAGAAGTTTGAAAAAGCGGTTTCCTATGCCCTGACTCAGACCGGTAACCATGAAGGGTTCATTAAGGCCGTCACGAGCGCCTTTGCCGATGCGGGAGTAGTGCTTGTGGCGCTTCCGAATCTGAAGAATTCCGGGGTAAACGGTGCATCCAAAAAGGTGGACGGAAAGATCATGCTCATGGTCAATGATCGCAGGCATTATGAGGATACCTTCTGGTTTACGATGTTCCATGAGATTGGTCATATCTTAAACGGCGATCTGGGCATTTCCCTGAAGGATGAGAAGGAAGATGAAGCAGATCTTTATGCCAGAAATGCGCTGATCCCGCCGGAGGAATATGAACGCTTTGTCCGAAGAAATCAGCGGTTTGATGAGGTTTCAATCCGCCGTTTTGCAGAGGATATAGGCCGGGACCCGGGAATCGTTTTGGGAAGACTCATGATGGATCAAAAGGAGCCTCATACGGCAATGAATCTGTCTGAAAAGTTAAGGCACGGATTTTATCTGTGACATTATCAAAGTGATGTATGCAGTGTGACAGTCGGAACCGTCCCCGGTGTCACACATTTACTTCGGTCAACCGTTATAATGGAATCAAACATAACGGAGGAGGTGTTGTTATGCTGATTAATGACCGAATTGAGCAGTTGGGAATGACCAAATATCGTTTGTGTAAGGAAAGTGGTGTTCCTCAGGCAACGATCAATGATATCTGCAGCGGAAAGGCTGATCTGGAAAAGTGTGCCGCAGGAACATTGTATCGAATTGCCGGGGTCCTTGGTGTTTCGATTGAAGAAATACTTGAATCTGCACAGGAAGAGTACCGGTGTTCATTTGAAACATTTAAGAGTAACACCTGTCATTATGTAAAAGATCTTGGTGATGCGGAGTTCATGATCGAAGTTCTTGAAAACGACCGGATTCGAAAACTGTATGACCGGAAGTGGTATCCGGAAGCGTTTTATTTGCTTGCTATGCTGGATTATCTTTCCAGGGAGAATTCTGTTCCTCTTTGTACGAAATACGATGATATCCGTTCCGGCACGTTGAAGAATCCCATTTATCCTGCCGGGGTTCTCTTAACGGCAAAGGTCCTTCAATCAGAAGAACCACTTCGTAAGGCGGAAGAAAGTGCCATTCCGGAATTCAGACGATTTAATCTCATTGAGAGTGATGTGAGAAATGTTGTCTGAGATAAATATCACAAAAGAGAAGTAATAGTATGAAAGCACTGATCTTAAATTCCGGCCGTGGAAGCCGGATGGGGGAAATGACAGCGACATACCCCAAATGTATGACACAACTGAATAACGGAGAAACAATCGTCGCAAGACAACTGCGGCTTCTTGCAGAGGAAGGGATCCGGGAAGTGGTTATGACCACGGGTCCTTTTGAGGAACTGCTGAAGGAACATTGTCTTGAACTTGGTCTGCCGCTTGACATTACCTTTGTTCCAAATCCACGGTATCTTGAAACGAATTATATCTACAGCATTTACTGTGCCAAAGAGTATCTGGATTCTGATCTGATCCTCCTGCACGGCGATCTGGTGTTTGAGCCGGAGGTTTTGAGGCAGGTGATCTCTGCAGTGGATTCCCGCAGCGTCATGACTACTTCCTCCGTGCTTCCGCTGCCGGAAAAGGATTTTAAGGCGGTTGTGAAGGATGGCCTGGTGCAGAAGGTGGGCGTCGAGTTCTTTGACTCTGCTATGGCTGCGCAGGCTTTGTACGGCCTGAAGAAGAAAGACTGGCTCTTATGGCTTCGGAGAATCGAAGAGTTTTGCGAGAGCGGCCGTGACAATTGTTATGCGGAAGTGGCGTTTAATGAACTGATGGCGATTAATGAGTCAGGGACATCCGATGTATCAGGGACAAATGAATCAGAATCGTCAGATGAACGCTATAATACTTCATCTAAGCTCCAAATTTTCGCCCTGGATGTCCAAAAACTTCTTTGTCGTGAAGTTGACAGTCCGGAGGACTTAAATGAGGTTCTGGGGCTTTTAAAGGGCCTTCCCGAGAGAAATGTGTACATGTGCTTTGCCGCTGACATTATCCACGGGGGGCATATTTCCATTATCCGGAAGGCACAGAAGCTGGGACGGCTGACGATAGGTGTTCTGTCGGATGAGGCGGTGGCGTCTTATAAGCGGATGCCGCTGGTGCCGGAGTCGGAGCGGCTTGTGATGTTTGAAAACATTGCCGGTGTGGACCGTGTGGTGCTCCAGAAACAGCTTTCCTATAAGGAGAATCTGGAGACTTACCGGCCGGATATCGTGGTTCACGGAGATGACTGGGACAGGGGCTTTCAGAGGCCCATCCGGGATGAAGTGGTGCAGGTGCTTGCTTCCTACGGCGGAACGCTGGTGGAGTACCCCTACTCGGGGGATGAAAAATATCGGAAGATCGACGCCAGGACCCGGGCAGATCTGGCCATGCCGGATGTCCGCCGGGGGCGTTTGAAGAGAATGCTGGAAGCCAAGGGCTTCGTGAACTGTATGGAGGCCCATGATGGTCTGACGGGCCTGGTGGTTGAGAAGACCGTGGTTTATCAGAACGGCGGTGCAAGGCAGTATGATGCCATCTGGATCAGCTCCCTCTGCGACTCGACTGCCAAGGGCAAGCCGGATATCGAACTGGTGGATATGACCAGCCGTTTCCGGACCATTGAGGACATTGCTGAGGTGACCACCAAACCCATCATTTTCGACGGGGATACCGGCGGAAGGACGGAGCATTTCATTTATACGGTCCGCTCCTTAGAGCGCCTGGGAGTATCCATGGTGATCATTGAGGATAAGATCGGACTGAAGAAGAACAGTCTGTTCGGCACGGAAGTGCCTCAGACCCAGGACAGCATTGAACATTTCTGTGAGAAGATCTCAGCAGGAAAACGGGCCCAGCGGACCAGGGAGTTTATGATCTGTGCCCGGATCGAGAGCCTGATCTTAGATCAGGGAATGGAAGATGCCCTGGAGAGAGCATTTGCCTATGTAGGTGCGGGAGCGGATGCCGTGATGATCCACAGCCGCAGAAAGGATCCTTCGGAGGTATTTACCTTCTTGGAGCGCTTCAGAGCTGAGGATTCCCAGACTCCGGTGGTACTGGTGCCCACCTCCTTTGACTGCGTGACGGAAGAGGAGTGGAAGGACCGCGGGGCAAATGTGGTGATCTACGCCAATCAGCTGATGCGTGCTCAGGTTCCGGCCATTGAAAAGGCTGCAGCCATGATCTTAGAGCACCACAGGGCTCAGGAGTGTGACGAGATGCTGATGCCGTTTTCCGAGATCATCAGATGGATCCCGGAGGAATCAGATTGAGAAGCTAAGAAAACGCTCCAAGAAGACGTGTTTCTTAGCCGGAGGCCGGGATAAAACGGATAAATCCCTGCCGAAAGAAAAAAACGAAGAATGGAGAGAACATGAGAAAGATCATTTGTTTTGGCGATTCCAATACCTGGGGCTATGACCCTGCGGGAGGCGGAAGGCTTCCCGGACGCTGGCCCGTGGTGCTGGCGGGGCTTTTGGGAAATAAGTATCAGGTGGTGGAAGAGGCTCAGAACGGCCGCACCATTGCCTGCCCGGATCCCTGGGAGTGGGGAGATAAGGCCGGGATCGACTATATTCTCCCGATGCTGGAGAGCCAGATGCCCTTTGACGACCTGATCATCATGCTCGGGTCCAATGACCTGAAAAAGAAGTTTCATTTGCCTGCAGGGGACATTGCGGGAAGTCTTCAGAACATTCTGATGCGGACGAAGAGCTTCTTAAAGTACCATCTGGGCTGTGAGCCGCGGATCATCGTGATCTCCCCGGTCTATCTCGGGGAAAATGCCCTGACCGGCCCCTTTGCAGATTTCTTTACGGCTGATTCTGTCGAGCAGTCTCACAAACTGGCTTACTGGTATCAGCTGGTGGCTGCCCAGTTTGATGCGCAGTTCATGGATGCTGCACAGGTTGCATCGCCCGGTGAACTGGACGGGCTTCATATGACTGCAGAGGGCCACAGTGCACTGGCGAAGGCAGTGTATGAGAAGTTTTATCAAACGGAAATCGGATCCTGTGCTGATTCAAGTGAGATCGGCTGCATTTCCGATTCTGATCCGGCTTCTGCATCCGGCGATGCTTACACCACCCAGATCGAACGTCTTCAGAATATTGTTGCCAAGCTCCGTGATCCGGAGGGGGGCTGCCCCTGGGATCTGAAGCAGACCCACGAGAGCCTGAAGCCGGAGTGCGTGGAAGAGGCTGCGGAAGTGGTGTGCGGCATTAACATTTTCCGGGAAACGGGAAAGGCGGAGAATCTCCGGGAGGAGCTGGGAGACCTGCTCCTGCAGGTGGTGATGCATGCCAGGATCGCCGAGGAGGAAGGACTTTTTACTTTTGAAGATGTGGCAAAGACCGTGTCGGATAAGATGATCCGCAGACACCCTCATGTGTTCGGTGACCGGACCCTTGGGGAGGAGCAGATCCGGGAGAGCTGGAAGGAGATCAAGAAGAGCGAAAAGCAGGGCCGTGAGTGGGAAGAAGCGTATCTGCCCGAGGCTTTTCGGGAGGCTGCAGAGCTCATTGAGGTGGCTGTGAAGCGGAAGGGATTGGATACGAAGTAATTTATAAAAAAGTATTGACAAATAAAATGTTCTGTTGTAAAATCTCCATTGTTCGCTTGAGACATCGGCCAAGTGGCGGTGGAGCAACAGAATATGCGCGAGTGGCTCAGTGGTGGAGTATCGCCTTGCCAAGGCGAGGGTCGCGGGTTCGAATCCCGTCTCGCGCTCTTTTTATTTGTCGGAACTTTACAGAATAAAAGTTCCGGCGTTTTTTATTGACAAAACGTATGTTATGGTTCAACATTGTTCATATATTGTTTTGATGACTGTGAACTTGTCATACGCTATCTGAAACGGAATGCGAAGAACAATTAGTGTATTATTGAAGGGGGAAAATGATCGTGAACGATGAGCTTGAACAGGAGCGAAATGGTAAAGGCCCGCTGATCCTCCTGATCCTGGGGATCCTCTTATGGATCATCGGCACCATGGGCCTCTGTTCCGGGTTGATCATCTGGTCGGAAAGCGACTATCAGAGGATCGACAATAATTCTCTTACATTTGATGAGGCTCTCTGGAACAAGATCGATGATGCCTATGCGCCCTCGGCTTCGGAGGAGAGGAAGGATCGCAGATCGAACCTGATTTATATGGAGCTTTGCTCTTCGCAGGATTGGGACTACGAGAACGCCATTGCGGATCTGAAGGAGGACAGCCTTTGGGGAAGATTTCTCTATGACGGCTACAATTCCTACACCGGCATCCTGATCACGGACCTGGACGGAACCATCATCAAAAACAAGGACGCTTTTGTGGTGGAAAATGCTCCCTGCCAGGTAAACGGTATTCCGGGCGCCATGGGCGCCTGCAGTCAGAATCTGGTCGGGATCATTGACCCGGAGTGGGTTCTGGATGACTGGGAGCGGGAGACACTGACAGACTTTGTCGCGGATTATCCCGGGATGTATGTCTACAGCGATCAGTATCTGGTCGGCGGTCCGAAGAATGACCTCTATTACCCCCTTTGGCTCACTGTCTGTGACAGTCAGGGAAATGAAATTAATCGCATCCATCTGCACTGGGATAATGGTTCCTTCGGTGAAGATGAGATCCTTACGGAGCCCATCTACTTCCATGATCCGGCGTCCCATTTTGTGCCGGCGACTGCGGGAAGGGCGCAGAATGAGACTCAGATGGACACCTGGGTTCAGGAACTGCAGCAGAGCACCGCTGTAGATTGGAAGGCTCAGCTTTCTGCCGATCCTACCCAAACACCTTTTGTGACTTCGAGTTCCGACGGCTACGGCCCCGTCCATATGGATACGTCGGTTTATTACGGCAGGAACATCATTGCTTATCGCTATTCCAGGGCAAATTATCTGATCCCTACGGTCCGCAAGTTCGTTGCGTTCTGGATCCTTCCGACCGTATTTGTCTTCATTATGTCCGTGGTCTGCCTGAAGCGGATCATCAGCAGAAGGAAGGCGGAAAAGAAGGAGTTTGACGCGGACAGTCTGTGATCTTGAAGAAGAGGCGGTATGTATGAAACGGGCCTTACGTTTCAACGAATATGATAAAAATGGTATAATTGGGAACTTTTTACTTGGATTTGTCATTATAAAGAGATCTTTTTTGGAGTTAATATGGCTTTACTGATCGCTGTCATTTATCTGATCTTCGTCAGCCTCGGGCTTCCGGACTCCCTTCTGGGCTCCGGCTGGCCCACCATGCAGGTGGCCTTTGGCGTGCCCTCTTCCTACGCCGGTTATGTGGCACTGGCCATATCTTTCATGACCATCGTTTCGACTCTGCTGGCCACCATTGCGATCCGGAAGGTCCATACGAAGTGGATCGTGATATTTTCCACCTTTCTGACGGTTCTGGGGCTTTTCGGCTTCTCCTTTTCAACGGAGTACTGGATGCTGTTTTTGTGGGCCATCCCCTACGGAATGGGGGCCGGCGCCATTGATGCCTCGGTCAATCACTATGTTGCCGAGCATTATTCCGGTGCGGTCATGAATTTCCTCCACTGTTTTTACGGGGTGGGAGCGGTCATCAGCCCGGTCATCATGGGTCAGGCCCTGCGCCTTGCAAGGTGGAACGAGGGCTACCGCTGGACCGCCTTCATTCAGATGGGGATCCTTGCGGTCTGCATTCTTTCCCTGCCTTTGTGGAAGAAGAATGAGGTCTCCTCTGAGGAAAATGAAACAGAAAGTGCGGGGATCCTGGAATCCATCAAGGTTCCCGGCGTGATCTTTACGCTGATCGCATTTTTCTCTTATTCCGCCGGGGAAATGACTTGTTTCCTCTGGACACCGAGTTACTTTGCGGGCACCAAAGAGGGCCTCAGTGCGGAACTGATCGCATCCTTCGGATCCCTCATTTTCGGCGGTCTCATGCTGGGACGACTGATCTCCGGCTTTGTCTCCGACCGTCTTGGTGATAAACGCCTGATCCGCATCGGCATTGTCGTGGAGCTTCTGGGGATCCTTCTGATCCTGATGCCTGTGAAGCATTACGCCTTCGCAGTTGCCGGCTTTCTGATCACCGGAACAGGCATGGGCCCCATTTATCCGGCAATCCAGCATATGGCTCCTTCTAACTTCGGCAAGAAGTACAGCGCCTCCGTGATCGGCCTCCAGATGGCCATCGCCTACATCGGCGGCACCTTTATGCCGATGTTCTTCGGCCTTCTCCAGGAGAAGACCGGCATGGGCATCCTGCCCGGATATCTTCTTGTATTTGCCGCACTGAATCTGGTCTTCCTGGAGCTGACCTATACGAGGTTGAAGGGAACTGCTGGTTTGTGACTGCACAAAAAAAGAATTCTTGAGTTTATGCAGTCCAAATGGATGTTTTTTCGAGAGGGACTTAGGTTAGCGACTGCACAAAAGAAGAATTCTTGAGTTTATGCAGTCCAAATGGATGATTTTTCGAGAGGGACTTAGGTTAGCGACTGCACAAAAGAAGAATTCTTGAGTTTATGCAGTCCAAATGGATGTTTTTTTGAGAGGGACTTAGGTTAGCGACTGCACAAAAGAAGAATTCTTGAGTTTATGCAGTCCAAATGGATGTTTTTTCGAGAGGGACTTAGGTTAGCGACTGCACAAAAGAAGATTTCTTGAGTTTATGCAGTTGAAATGGATTTTAGCAATATGAGTGTATGTGGTATATACAAAATGGGGGGAGATTTTGCATTCTGAGCAAAATCTCCCCCGTTTTGTATTACGTGAATCAAAAAATAAGCTTCATCACATTCTGATCTTATAATACTCTAAATAGTTTCAATACAACATACTGTTGAGCTTTGCCGCGCTGGAAGGTGTGACAAGCTCTGCAACGTTGGCGTAGATCAGGTCGTTGACGTTGTGGGTCTTGCAGAAGGTCACGAGGCCGTCTGAGTTGTTGTAGCGGTAGTCGATGACGTAGGTGTACTGGTAGTGGTCAACCATGAAGGGAACAAAGGCGTTGCCGAAGGATTCCTTGATGACCAAGCAGGCAGAGCCGTCATTGATCTCGGGATTCGTGATCACGGAAAACGGCTTGTCACCGCAGATGAAGGTTGCATACTTATTGTACTTGTTGTAGGTGCTGACATCGTTGATGATGGGCCAGTTGATGGTCTGACCGTTGGTGTCGGTTGCCGTGATCCGGTTGGTACCATGAGGCACATAGGCATAAACGGTATCGGGATTGGCTGCAAGTCTGGCTGACTGGGTTTCCGAATAGAAGGTTCCGAGGAAGCCCGGGAAAGCCATGGGAGTGTAGTAGTCAAGGGAGTGTGCCTGAATACCCTTTACGTTCGCAAACTCCTGATATGCGTAGTAGGCGCCCAACTGGGTCCAATGGTGGTCCGTACGGAAGAACAGATACTCGTTAATGTGATTCTGAAGTGTCGGGATCACGGAAACGGTGTGGACCTTGGAGTTCATGCTGCCGTACATATAGTTGATGGCGTCGCTTTCGCTGGCAACACCGTACTGAGCCTTCATTTCGGGAGTCATGTAGAAGTAGCAGCTGGTGGGCAGCAGCATACAGTAAACATTGGTGGTTCCGTCGAGAGCATTTGCCACGTTATTGACATGGGCTATGTAGCTGTTGGCGCCGTCTAAGCTGAAGTAGTACATTGCATAAGCGGTGTCACCCTTGACAAAGATGCCGCCGAACTGGCCCTCGCCCTCCTGGGCCGGAGCCTGTGTGACTTCCGTGTGAGGGGGAATTGTGGGCGGAACAGCCGTAGGAACGGGAGTTTCCGTGGGAGGGATAGGAGTCGGCTCCTGAGTCTCCTCGATGGAAGTGCCGTCCGGCTCCGTTACGGGCTCTGTGGAAGGATCCTGTGTTCCGGGATCCTCGGTAGGAGCTGTGGGATCCGTGGGCTTCGTCGGATCATGCTCGGGCTCTGTGGGAAGAGGAGCGGTAGGGATCGGATCGCCCTGTGCATTAGGATCGCCGATGAACTCTTCCTCTTTAAAACCGTAATACCGCTGAACCTCCGAGTATGCTCTGAGCATGTGCTCGCGCCCCGGGTAGGAGTCGGAGTACCAGGTCTGAAGCTGATCTAAGTATTCGCCGTTTAAAAAGGTTTCCCAGGAAAATGTCGGGAACGGTGTCAAAGCTCGTTTTTCCAGATCAGAGGTCGTGGGACGGAAGGGAAGCAGGAGGCCACCGACCATTCCCGCAAGCAGGATCAGGGCAAACAGCGCGATCATAATGCCGTTTCGCACCTTCTGGACCGGGCTTACCGGCGCCTTTCTGGGGATTTTCGAGAGCGTCCGCGCCTCGCGGGAGCGGAGATCGAGCTCTTCCTCCACGGAAATATCTTCTATGAAAAGCTCGTTATCGGCATCTCTGCCGACATTCTTAGAGGAATTTTTCATGTTCATTTTCCTTTCATGTCAGGAAGGTTGGTTTTCGTCAGGATGACAAAAGAACCCACCTTGTCATCTTTTTTCGTCAGAATCTGAAATACAGGAAAGGATTGTAGGTGTTTCCTGCGAGTGCTATGGTAGCAAGCAGCATACAGAGGATCATGACTGTGATGTCGATGATGCCGCCGAGGGCTGTGAATGCGGAATTCTTTTTGCCGGCCTTTTCGATCAGCTTCCGGAAGCCGGTCCAGATCGGGAAGCAGGCCAGGATCGCAACGATTAGCAGGATCAGATTGCTCTTTAAGGTGATCAGCATATGATCGTTGTAAAGATTCGCGATCAGGTCGTGAGCGTTGTGGATCAGATTCCATTTGCCTGAAAGAAGCATGCTCTTGGATGCTGCTTTCAGGAGAGAGAGATCTTCGAAGTAGAAGATGCCCCAGCCGATGATCACGAGGATCATGGTGTAAACGTGACCCAGACAGCGAAGAGGCAGAGGAGCAGAGTCCTTTTCCGAAGAATGGGAGTCGGAAGATTCCCCGGAAAGAACTACGGTACCCTCAGCTGTCTCCAAAACAACAGAATTCTTTTTGGAAGCAGATTTTTTGATCGCAGAGCGGATACATTTTTCAATGACCAGGATCACAAAGTAGTACAGACCCCAGAGAATGAAGTTCCAGGAAGCACCGTGCCACATACCGGTCAGAAACCAGACCACAAACAGGTTCAGGATGGTGATGACCAGGCCCTTGCGGTTGCCGCCCAGGGGAATGTAGACATAATCCCGGAAGAAGGAGCTGAGGGAAATGTGCCATCTGCGCCAGAAGTCTGTTACGGAAACTGCAGTATAGGGATAATTGAAGTTTTCGGGATAATGGAAGCCCAGCATGCGTCCCATTCCGATGGCCATATCCGAGTAGGCGGAAAAGTCCAGATAGATCTGCAGGGTAAAACAGAAGATGCCCAGGGCAATGTTTGCCGGCGGCGTGGTCTGCATGGCTGCTACGCCTTCGGGAAGAAGGGACTTGGCTACGGATGCGACACCATTTGCCAGGATGGCTTTCTTGGCAAGACCGGTGGAGAAACGAAGGATGCCCTCGTACAGATCCGTGCTGTCAGCCGTTCTGGAACGGAGCTCCTTCTGAACGGTGCTGTAGCGGACAATGGGTCCGGCGATGCACTGATGGAACATGGAGGTGTAGAGAAGAAGACGTAAAAAGTTCTTCTGGGGCTTTACTTCCTTGCGGAACACGTCCACGGTGTAGGAGATCAGCTGGAAGGTGTAGAAGGAGATCCCGACTACCGACGCCACCTGCGGAACCTTCAGGTCCGGGAAGGGCAGCAGATTAAAATTCGTAACCAGGAAACCCGCGTACTTAAAATAGCCCAGGAGTCCCAGAAGAAGGACAATGTCAAGGGCCAGGAACAGTTTCCTGCCGCCATTTTCCGTCTTTGAGATGCCCAGGGCACAGATGTAGCTGATCAGGGTCTCACCCACCAGCAAAAGAATATATTTCGGACCTACAAATGCATAGAAGATCAGGGAAAATACCAACATTACCCCGTTGCGGAAGTAGATATCCTCGGTCCTGACGATCATGTAGAAGATCAGGTTTAACGCAAAAAACGCATATATAAAAAACAGACTGGCAAATACCATTGTATTGATTCCTCTTTTTTCCTGCTCATAGATCCCACCCCGGGATCCGTTTGCTGCAGTTCATGCCTCGATTCCCCCCTCGGCAATATGTGCAACAATCCTAATGATAGCATTTTTGGATAATGATTTCAACGATATTTTACTTAAGGAAGAAACTTTTTGACGATTCGTCATCGAATTCATGATCCGGGTAAAAAAACACGAGGCGGAAAGAGGTTTTTTTACTCAAAAACCGGTCCCGGATGGTACGAAAATTGTAAAACTGAAAATATGCGAATATTTTTAGAGTGCATGGCCGAAACAGGGAATATCTTGGGAGCTTTGCTCCTTGCGGAGCAGGGTCCTGTATGGTAGAATCAATTCATGGATGTTGGTTGTGTATCCGGGTTTGAGTGAGCTTGAGTGGAATACCCTTTGGGAAAGGATCACACAACATGAGTCTCTGTTTATTTACCAACGGATGGGAATTCTGCAAGTGCGCAGTGGATGCGACGATCGCAGATGTAATGAGGGTTTGGGATAAACCTTGGAGCAAGGTCAACCTTCCTCATGACTGGCTCATCGGCAATGTAAAGGATCTTTATGAAAGTGCTACGGGCTGGTATCGCAGGACATTTTCCTGGGATATGGCGGAGCATGCAGATGATCGCCTTTCCATTCGTTTTGAAGGGGTTTACATGGACAGCGCCGTTTATGTGAACGGTAAGCTGCTGGGCGAATGGAAGTACGGTTATTCCACCTTTGAATTTGATATGACCTCTCTCCTCACAGACGGAGAGAATACGATTCTGGTCCGGTCAACCAATCAGTCTCCCAACTCCAGATGGTATTCCGGTGCCGGGATCTATCGCAACGTGTATCTTCGGATCACTCCCATGACCCGTATTGCGGCCGATGGGATCTGTTTTCATGCCCGGAAATGTGCCGGGAACGAGTGGACCGTGGACTACCGTGCGGAGCTTGAGAATATTTTAGGGATAGATGACCTTTCTCTTCACATTCGTATTTTCGAAAAGGGATCCGGGAAAATGATCTCGGAGACCACCGAAACTTCACTGATCAATGATTCTTCCGCAAGTATGTCCGTGACCGCCACGAGTATATCCGTGATCGCTGCAAGTTTGTCTGTGACCGATCCCGTTCTCTGGGATGTGGATCATCCTTTTCTTTACACACTTGAAACAGAACTTTATCAGGGTAACAAACTTCTTGACAGTGACCGGAGTAATCTGGGATTCCGTACTGCAGAGCTTGATCATGACAAAGGCTTCTTTTTAAACGGACGTCACTTAAAGCTTCAGGGTGTCTGCGAGCATCATGACCTGGGGGCTTTGGGTGCGGCGTTCAATCGCTCCGCCATGGCCAGAAAAATGCGGATCTTAAAGACCATGGGGGTCAATGCCATCCGCACCTCCCACAACATGCCGGCTCCGGAGTTCATGGAGCTGGCGGATGAAATGGGCTTTCTGGTGGTTTCGGAAGCATTTGACATGTGGATCCGGCCCAAGACTGCCTATGACTATGCCAGATTCTTCCCGGAATGGATGAAGACGGACATTGCGTCCTGGGTACGCCGGGATCGCAATCACCCCTCCCTCATTTTCTGGTCCATCGGTAATGAAATCTACGATATGCACGGAGATGCCACGGCTCCGGATCTGACGGAAGAGATGGCAAATGAAGTCCGCCGTCACGACATCTTCGGCCACGGCTACGTGACCTTCGGCTCCAACTATATGCCCTGGGAAGGCGCGCAGCGTTGCGGTGAGAGAATAAAGGTCGTGGGATACAACTACGGCGAGATCCTCTACGACGAGCATCACAAAAAATATCCCGACTGGTTCATCTACGGCTCCGAGACCGCATCTGTGGTATACAGCCGGGGGATCTATCATTTTCCTTTGTCTCAGTCCGTACTCTCGGACGATGACCTTCAGTGCTCGGCTCTCGGCAACAGCTGTACCAGCTGGGGCGCTAAAAATTCGGAATATACGCTGCTCATGGAGCGGGACCACCCCTTCAGTCTGGGGCAGTTCATCTGGACCGGCTTTGACTATATCGGTGAGCCGACTCCTTATCACACCAAGAATTCTTATTTCGGCCAGATCGACACGGCCGGTTTTAAGAAGGATGCAGCATATATTTACCAGGCCGGTTGGACGGATCCGGCCTCAGCACCCTTTGTCCACGTGCTTCCCTACTGGGATTTCAACGAGGGGCAGAAGGTGGATGTCCGCGTGATCAGTAACGCTGCCGCTGTGGAACTCTTTGTGAACGGCATCTCTCAGGGACGCGTCGCAATTTCAAGAGACCATGGTACCTCCTTCGGCGGCGATTACCGCGTGGAATATCATCCGGGCGAGATCACGGGCGTTGCCTACGACGCATCAGGCGCCGAGGTTGCCCGCGAGACCCGCCATTCCTTCGGCGATGCCGCCCGCCTCGTGTTGGAGGCGGAGGAGCAGGAAAAAGGCAATGACGGTACCTCACTGATCTTTGTTCAGATATCTGCTGTGGACTGCGACGGTTATCCCGTGGAAAATGCCGGGAACCGCGTTCAGGTCACTGTTTCCGGCCCCGGGCATCTCATTGGCCTTGATAACGGCGACAGCACTGACTATGACGAATACAAGTCCTCTTCCAGGAAAATGTTCTCCGGCAAGCTTCTTGCGATCATTGCTCCGGAACTTCATGAAGGCACCATCTGTGTTCGGGCGGTTTCCGGAAACCTTGCTTCCGCAGAGGTTCAGATCCCGGTTCAGCCTGTGACAGAGGGCCTCCCGGTATACTATGATCAGGCCCCTGTGGTTTATTCCGATGCCTGCAGCACGGAGGGACTTCAGGATCCCTTGCTGGATCCCGTTCCCGTGCGGAAGATCACGCTTAGGCCGGTGGCGGGTGAGGCAGAAGCAGAGGTTGATACTGTTTCGAATGATGCCGGAATAACGGATCAGAATACAAACGCTTCTATTGAAGATAATTCGATCAGAAACCTTCTGTCATTCGGCCCCGGCCGGACAAGCCGTATCATGGAAGCGGTGATCTCCCCGGCAAATGCGTCCTTCTCCGACCTGAAGTGGCGCCCTGTTTTGGACGGCGGAGCCACTGCCAATATGGCCGCCATTACGCCTCTTGACGAACATGGTCACCGTGCTCTGGTGGAAGTGAAGGGTGACGGCGACTTCCGGATCCGCGTCACTGCGGACAATGACCAGGATCATGTGGAAGTCATGTCCCATCTGGAATGCCACGCCGAGGGCCTCGGAACAGCGTCCACAGATCCCTACACCTTTGTGGTGGGCTCCACCTATCGAAAGAGCAGCGGCAACCTGGGCAACGGTAACGAGCGTGGTTATGCCACCGCAAATCGCGAGATGAGCTACGCTGCCTTCACCGACTGCGACTTCGGCCTCATTGGCTCTGACGAGGTGACCATCCCCATCTTCGAACTGGGCGGTAATCCCATCGAGCTGGAGTTCTATGACGGTATCCCCGGACAGGGCGGAGATCTGATCGGCATCGGCCACTACCACAAGAATTCCATCTGGAACACCTATCAGCCCGAGACCTTCCGATTAACAAGGAAAATGAAGGGGCTCCGGACATTTTCCATCCTGATGAGGGACCCCAAGATCCACATCAAAGGCTTCCTCTTTACGAAGCCCGAGAAGGCTTATGAAAGGCTGAAGGCCTCCGACCGAAGCTCGGTTTACGGCGACAGCTACACCCCTGACGGCGATGCCCTGACAGGCATCGGCAACAACGTTTCCGTGGTCTTCGAAGATATGGACTTCCTTCGCGGATTATCCCGCGTGACCATTTGCGGCCGTGCCCCGAAGTCCGCCAACACCATCCACATCCGCTTCTCAACCGCCGACGGCGAGTGCCGCCGGGTGGTGGAATTCCCGCAGTGCGACGAGTATTCTGAGCGGAGCTTTGCGCTGGAACCCTTTTCATCGGAAGAAGCTTCTTCCGGTCCCGTGACCGTGACCTGGGTGTTCCTGCCGGGCAGTTGCTTTGATCTGGCGTGGTTTAAGTTTGAGGAGTGAGGCACCTAAACAGCGATTTTCGAAGAAATCCAATAATCGCTGTGTTTAAGAAGGATTTCTTGGTGCTGTGGAGCGCTATATACAGCGATCCTTGAAGAAAACTGATAATCGCTGTGTTTAAGAAGAATATCTTGGTGCTGTGGAGCACTATATACAGCGATCCTTGAAGAAAACTGATAATCGCTGTGTTTAAGAAGAATTTATTGGTGCTGTGGAGCGTTATATACAGCGGATTTCAGTATTCTCAGATTATCGCTGTATTCGCATCTTCAGCCAGGCTTGAAGATCCTTGCCAACTGTAATTTGAGTAATATTTCCTGGTTTATACAGTCAGAATTTGGTTTACCTTTTAGGGTTGAGCCGGTTCTGACTGTATTATTTTGTAGATTTCTTTTCGTGTACAGTCAATATTACTGGGGCTGTTCTGAAAATAAGTTGTTTAGACTGTAATAAAGTATTGATCTGCGAATTCTTACAGTTGGTTGAAGATAGCTGCAGTAAGAAACGAGCGGATATTCGCAGGAATGAAGGCAATGATTGACTTGTTTTCTTTTGATGGCATGATTATACTGTATATTGGTGGCGTGAATAAAAGCTTTGACTACGGAAACCTAAGAAACTTCTTAAATCGTAGTCAGGCGAAGTTTTTGGCTGAAAGCGAAAAAAGCATCATAAACAAAATGAACAATATATCATGAGTGAAAGTGAGGTTTGCGGCATGGAAGTGCAGACAGAAACCGATCAGGCAAGAGGAAAGCTCTACGAGGGGCGGATCAATGCCCTGAGGGCGGCTATGAAGGAGCGCGGGATCACGTGCTATCTGGTTCCGACCTCGGATGACCATGAGTCGGAGTATACCGGGGACCACTTTAAGTGCAGGGAGTTTCTGTGCGGGTTTACCGGGTCTGCCGGGATCCTGGTGGTGACGGACCGGGAGGCCGGACTGTGGACGGACGGAAGATACTTTATCCAGGCGGAACGGGAACTGGAGGGCAGCGGAACCATTCTGTTTAAGATGGGAGAACCCAAGGTGCCCACCGTCAGGGAATATGTAAAGGAACACCTGAGGAGCCGGGAGGATGCAGTCCTCGGCTTCTGCGGGCGAACCATGAATACGGCGGCATATCTGGAGTTTGTATCGCTCTGCAAGAGCTTTGGAAGAAAGCTGCTTTCGAGCGGGATCGATCTGGCGGGAGACCTTTGGGGAGCGGAGAGACCGGAGGTTTTGGGGAATCCGGCATTTTTCCTGGAGGAGAAGTACAGCGGCGAGAGTATTGCTTCGAAGCTGGGAAGGCTTCGGGAGGAAATGAAGAAGCTCTCGGCAGAGGTGCATCTGGTGGCATCTCTG
>JAGACB010000089.1 GCA_017614345.1 Lachnospiraceae bacterium | reverse complement strand
CTTGACCATTGTCTCATTCTCGGAGATGTACGGCTCGCCATCCTTCCACTGGGAAGCTCCTTCGGCCTGAAGCATCATGTACGGAAGGTCATTGCCGTCGCCGTCCATGGAGAGGAGATACTTGCCTGTCTTGTTATAGACATCCTCGCCGATCTTGATCCAGTCTGCCCATGTGCAGTCTGTCACGTCGTCAAGCGTATAACCTGCCTCTTCGAGGATATCAACGCGGTATGCGAAGATTGCTGTGCCGTCGTCTACCGGAACACCGTAATGCTGTCCATCGATAATGCTGTAGGAAAGTTTTTCCTCGCCGAAATCGGACCAGTCAATGTCAGCGCCTTCTACCGGTACCCATGCATCCGGATAATCGGCAACATATTTCTGAATGTAGTGATCCTGGAACAGAACGATATCTGTCAGCTGGCTGAAATCGCCGGCGCTGCCGCCTGTTGTGATGGCTGTCTCAACGTCGGAAGAACCGGAAACTTCATTGATGACCAGTTCAAAATCCGGATCTACATTGGCCTTGTAGTCTTCTGCCGCTGCTTCGAGAGCCGGGATGTTGAAGTTGTGGTCCCATGCGGAGACTGTAAGAGTGTGCTCACCGCCGGATGTAACTGCCGGTGCAGCAGCTGTGCTGTCACCGCCTGCCGGAGCTGCGCCGCCTGAGGATGATCCGCCGCATGCTGCCAGAGAAGCGACCATTGCTCCCACGAGCATGACTGATAAAAGTTTTTTCTTCATAGATACCTCCTTTTTCCTTTGTTCGAAGCCGGATAATTCACATTTGTTTTGTGCATTTTGTCAGTCTTTCGAACCTTTTCCTTTAATCTAATAGTCATTATACCGTTGTCTCTTCCGAAATTCTACTGATTATCAACTCGTATTTATGCATTTTCGATCATTCGTGTGGAAGAAAATGAACCCCCTCCCACCCTTCTTTCGCAGAAATCCTGAACTTTGACAGAGGTGTTGCCGTACCTTTCATGCTCTTAAATCCGCTGGGGGAAATTCCCGTGACAATTTTAAAATTGCGGTTGAATGTAGACGGAGTCTGGTATCCGACTTCGTAGCAGATTTCCTCCATAGAGTGTTCACCCTTCCTTATAAGCGCACAGGCCCGCTCAATCCTCACAAGATTGAGATACTCGACAGGCTTCATGCCCACACTCTCGATAAATATCCTTCTGAAATGGCTCTCACTGAGCCCGCAGCTTTCAGCCAGCTGCCTGATTTTTATATCCTCCTTGTAATGCTGGCTGATATAATCAACAGCATCCTTAATATAGCGGTTGATCCTGTTCGTGCGCTTTGCGCTCTCCCTCTCCTCATCGAGTCGAAGAACCTCGATAATCAGCGAATACAGGTATCCTTTTATGCTCTCCTGACTGTAGACATCGGGTTCATGGCATTCCCGCAATATATTTTTAATAAGATTGCCCATGACAGGGTGATTTTTCATCGACTTGAGAGTTCCCCTCTTGCTCGTAATGCGCAGAGTGTCTTCCCCGGACAAGTACTCGGATCTGAACTCGTCGCGAATGAATCCCTCCAGATCAATAAAAAGGAACTCCCAGCTGCATATGTTCCCCGGGTCGCTGATGGTCGTATGCGGAACATTTTTGGGGATGAAAGTGTACATATTGTCACTATAGCGGTACTCCCGGTCCTCAATAATAAGTCTTCCGCTTCCGTGGTAACAGTAGCCGATTTCCAGATAATTGTGGAAATGCAGCATTTCGTTCATTCCAAGCCCGTATTCCTGTTCCCATCCGGGTCCTATTTTAGGCAGGACATATGTGCCGGCAGGAATATTATAATATCTGAACTCAATTTTTTCCTTCTGTTTAGGCATGCTCTTCTCCCACAGTGGAACACTTCGATTCGCTTTTTTTTATTGTACCAAGTCGCTAGCGCGACGGCTACTCGACTTCTTAAAATCGCAACCTTTTCTATAAAAAAGTAGCGGCTTTTTTGTTCTTAGTTTATTGTTAAAGTACCCCTACTCACACAATAAACAAAACAAAATCACCACTACTTATGTTCAGTTTATCATGCTTTTCAGCCATCAACAACCGGTTTTTTATAATGTCCAGGGCACCTCCCTGAAAATCATCTGTAACTGTTGACTTGATTTTCAGGAGGTTCCTAATGGATTATTTAGAAAACTACAAAAAGATGATTTCCCTTCGTGGCCTGACTGACCACACCATGACTTCTTACTGCACCTACATTACTGCCTATCTGGACTTTGCCGCCAATACTCTCCACGTACAGCCTTCCGAAGTTGGATATCCCGATATCATTCGGTTCCTGGACAGCCTGAAGGAAGAACGCGGTCTCTCGGACAGGACGATCAATGGCGCGATTTCCCAGATCCGCTTTTTCACGATGTACGTTCTTCACAAGCCCTGGGATCCGACGCAGATCCCAATGCGCAGGTTCGACACCTACCTCCCATATGTCCCGTCACAGGATGAGACCAGACAGTTCATCTCGACCATGACGGACATCAAGCAGAAGGCTATGGTCGCCCTTATGTATTCCTCAGGCCTGAGGATCGGTGAGGTCTGCCGTCTCCGTTACGAGGACATCCAGCGCAGGAACATGCGGATCCATATCGCGCATGGCAAGAACCGGTCCGACAGGTACGCCCTCCTTTCCAGCGCAGCCCTTGATATCCTCACACAGTACTGGTTCACCTGTGGCAGACCCACCGGATGGCTCTTCCCGAAGCAGACGGACCCCTCCCGTCCCATCGACACCTTCTTCCTGTCGCGGCATATCAGGCGCCACGAAGAAGAACTCGGATGGCCCAGGAGGCTCACCTGCCATTCATTTCGTCACGCTTTTGGCACGCATCTCTACGAGAACGGCACCGACCTCATGACAATAAAGACCCTGATGGGGCACAAATCCCTGACCTCCACGGCAATCTATGTCCATCTCGCAGTCCGCACCATGTCTTCCGTCCTCAGCCCTTTTGACCAGCCGGGAGGTGCTCCCTGATGGCGGCCTGTAATATACGGCAGGTCTTTGAACTTTCCTACGGGAAGTACTGCGACCTGGGGCATTACCAGTCCGGCGAACAGGTGAAAGCTTCCAAGGCGATCCTTGCATGCAAGACCGGAAGCCTTGGCGCAAATGTCAGCACCTGCCCGGACTGCGGTCACACGGAGTACCACTATGATTCCTGCCGCAACAGGAACTGCCCGAACTGCCAGGCCGTCAGGAAAGAGCTCTGGGTGGATGCCAGACGTTCCGAAGTCATCGACTCGCCCTATTTCCACGTGGTCTTCACACTCCCGCATGAATTGAACCCCCTTGTGCTGCACAACCAGAAGCTGCTGTACGGTCTTTTCCACAGATGCTGCGCAAAGACCCTTCTCGAGCTGTCCGCCAGCCCTAAACATCTCGGCGCCACCCCGGGCATCATTCAGGTGCTGCACACATGGAACCAGGAAATGGACTACCACGTGCATCTCCACTGCATAGTCTCCGGCGGGGGGCTTACAAAGGACCGGAAGATCCGGAAATCCAGGGGGAGCTTCTTTATCCCGGTGCACGTGCTCCGGGACAAGTTCCAGGGGAAATTCCTTGCGGAACTGGACGCCCTGTACAAGGGCGGCGCGCTCGGCTTCCCGCCATCCGGCAGGAAGCTGGCAGAGCCCTGCGAGTGGCGGGCGTTCCGCGACAACCTTTACAAAAAAGACTGGTGCCCGTTCATCAAGGAAACCTTCAACGGGTTCGGGAACGCCATCGAATACCTTGGAAGGTACACGCATAAGATTGCCATTTCGAACAGCCGTCTTCTTTCCGTCACGGAGAGCCATGTGTCCTTCTCGGCAAGGGCTAAAAAGCCCGGGGAGCCGAAGCGCGTTATTGTCCTGGAACATGGGGAGTTCATACGGAGGTTCCTTATGCACGTCCTGCCTTCCGGATTTCAGAAGATCCGCTATTATGGTTTCCTGAACAACCGGATGAAATCAGAGAACCTTAAGCTGATCTTCCGGATCCAGGGCGGGCAGAGGTTCAATAGCAGGTACGCCGGCATGACCATGGCACAGCTCCTTGATGCCATCTGGGGAGTTGATGTCAGGATATGCCCCGCATGTGGCTGCTTCCGGATGCGTTACATGGGAAGGATACGTGCCGCTACCGGATAAACGTATTATAACTGAACAACAGATTTTCAAGATCTTCTGCAGCGAAGGTCTGTTTGCTATGCAACAAAACAGAAATCCCGGATATCCCAGATCCTGCAGATACGCATGGACAGGGGATTCTTCCATCTTTTCAAGGTGCTCTGGCGGATACTATTCCCATATGCTGACAACTGATGGCTAAGCTGCCGCGCCATGGTACAATCGGAAAGAATCACATTTTGAGCAGATCCAGTTCTTATCGGATCTGCTTTTTCATCTGCTCAAAATATGATACTTTCCTTAAAGATTTTACCACAAAAAGACCATCCGAAGTTTTCCGGATGGTCTTTCGATCAGATTTTTCCCGTTACTTAATCCATGTCTTCGCCGTTGGTAGCGATGACCTTCTTGTACCAGTAGAAGCTGTCCTTGCGGCTTCTGGCAAGTGTGCCGTTGCCCAGATCGTCCTGATCCACATAGATGAAGCCGTAGCGCTTGCTCATCTGGTTGGTGTTCGCACTGACCAGATCGATCGGAGCCCAACTTGTATAGCCCATGAGCTCCACGCCCTCGTCGACCGCTTTTTCCATTTCCTTGAAGTGGGCACGGAAATAATCGACGCGGTAGGGATCGTGGATCGAACCGTCTTCCTCCACCTTATCCCGCATGCCTAGACCGTTCTCCACCACGAAAAGCGGCTTTCTATAGCGGTCATAGAGCTCGATCAGGGAGATCCGCAGCCCGACAGGGTCGATCTGCCAGCCCCATTCCGAACTGGGCAGATAGGGATTCTTTACGCCGAGAATCGTGTTGCCCGGTGTACGTTCCGCGTTCGGGTCCACCGACTCCGTCGTGGAGTTGTAGTAGCTGAAGGAAACAAAGTCTACAGTGTTCT
>JAGACB010000088.1 GCA_017614345.1 Lachnospiraceae bacterium | reverse complement strand
TACGGGAAAGAATATCTTCACCGTACAGTTCCATCCGGAGGCCTGCCCCGGTCCCCGTGACAGCGCGTATTTATTTGACAGATTTATGAACATGATGGAGGTGGCAAAATAATGGCGAAGGATCCGAGTATCAAAAAAGTAATGGTCATCGGTTCCGGCCCGATCGTGATCGGTCAGGCGGCGGAGTTTGACTATGCAGGTACCCAGGCCTGCCGTTCCCTGAAGGAAGAAGGAGTGGAGGTATGCCTGGTGAATTCCAACCCTGCCACCATCATGACGGATAAGGATATTGCAGATGAGGTTTATATTGAGCCTCTGACGGTTCCGGTGTTGGAAGAGATCATCAAGAAGGAACGTCCTGACAGCATTCTGCCCACCCTGGGCGGACAGGCGGGCTTAAACCTTGCCATGGAGCTGGCTGAAAAAGGCATTCTGGATCGCTACGGTGTTCGCCTCATCGGTACCACTCCGGAGACCATCCGGAAGGCAGAGGACCGTCAGGAATTCAAGGACACCATGGAGAAGATCGGTGAGCCCTGCGCTCCCTCACTTGTGGTCCATGACGTGGAGGAAGGCCTTGCTTTTGCTGCATCCATCGGCTATCCCGTGGTACTCCGTCCTGCCTATACTCTGGGCGGAAGCGGCGGCGGTATCGCAGAGGATGAAGAGTCCTGCCGCGAGATCCTGCAGAACGGTCTCAGACTTTCCCGTGTGGGAGAAGTACTGGTAGAGCGTTGTATTGCAGGCTGGAAGGAGATCGAGTACGAGGTGATCCGTGACCGTATGGGAAATGTGATCACAGTCTGCAACATGGAGAACCTGGACCCTGTAGGTGTCCATACCGGAGACAGTATCGTAGTTGCACCTTCTCAGACCTTGGGGGATCCGGAGTATCAGATGCTTCGTAGTGCTGCCCTCAACATCATTGACGAGTTAAAGATCACCGGCGGATGTAATGTGCAGTTTGCCCTTCATCCCACCAGCTTTGAATATTGTGTCATCGAGGTAAATCCCCGTGTCAGCCGTTCATCGGCCCTTGCTTCCAAGGCTACGGGTTATCCCATTGCCAAGGTGGCTGCCAAGATCGCCCTGGGTTATACCCTTGATGAGATCCCCAATGCCATTACCGGAAAGACCTACGCCAGCTTCGAGCCCATGCTGGACTACTGCGTAGTCAAGATCCCCCGTCTGCCCTTTGATAAGTTCATTTCCGCAAAGCGGACCCTGACCACTCAGATGAAGGCAACCGGTGAGGTGATGGCCATTGCCAATAACTTCGAGGGAGGCCTCATGAAGGCTATCCGTTCCCTGGAGCAGCATGTGGATTCCCTGCTTTCCAAGGATTATAACGGCAAGAGCGATGAGGAGATCGTGGAACTGCTCCACCAGGTGGATGACCGCCGGATCTGGCTCATTGCCGAATGCATCCGCCGGGGAATCTCTTACGAGACCATTCATTCCATCACCAAGATCGACCTGTGGTTCATTGATAAGATCGCCATCCTGGTGGAGATGGAGCAGGCTCTTGCCAAAGGCCCTCTGACTCCCGAACTGTTGAAGGAAGCAAAGCGGATCGAGTTCCCCGATAACGTTATTGCAAAGCTTACCGGAAAGAGTGAGCAGGAGATCCTTAAGATGAGAAGGGAAAATGGTATCATTGCCGCTTTCAAGATGGTAGATACCTGCGCAGCCGAATTTGCAGCTGCAACTCCTTACTATTATTCCGTATTCGGAAGCGAGAACGAAGCAGATCCTACCTGCAACAGAAAGAAGATCCTGGTTCTCGGTTCCGGACCCATCCGTATCGGTCAGGGTATCGAGTTCGACTTCTGTTCCGTTCATTCTACCTGGGCATTTTCCGAGGAAGGATACGAGACCATTATCGTCAACAACAACCCGGAGACCGTATCTACGGACTTTGATATCGCAGACCGTCTGTACTTTGAGCCTCTGACTCCCGAAGACGTGAGAAACATCGTTGAGCTGGAGCATCCGGACGGAGCAGTGGTACAGTTCGGCGGACAGACCGCCATCAAGCTGACCCAGGCCCTTCTTGAGATGGGTGTTACCATCTTCGGTACCAAGGCAGAGGATGTGGATGCTGCCGAGGACCGTGAGCTCTTTGATGAGATCCTGGAGAACTGCGGGATTCCGAGACCTTCCGGCCACACCGTATTTACCTGCGAGGAAGCTATCGCAGCGGCTCATGACCTGGGCTATCCCGTTCTGGTGCGTCCTTCTTACGTCCTGGGCGGACAGGGCATGCAGATCGCCATTAATGACAATGATATCCGTGAGTTCATCGGCATCATCAACCGGATCGCTCAGGAACACCCTATCCTTGTTGACAAATACATGATGGGTAAGGAGATCGAGGTCGATGCCATCTGCGACGGCCAGGATATCCTGATCCCCGGTATCATGGAGCATATTGAGCGTGCCGGAGTTCATTCCGGAGACAGTATCTCCGTATATCCGGCAAAGAGCCTGGATGATACCGTCAGAAATACCATTGTGGACTATACCGAGAAGCTGGCAAGAGCCCTTCATGTTAAGGGCATGATCAATATCCAGTTCATTGCCTGCGGGGATGAAGTATATGTGATCGAGGTCAATCCCAGATCCTCCCGTACCGTGCCTTACATCAGCAAGGTAACCGGTATCCCCATTGTTCCTCTGGCAACCAAGATCATCTGCGGTCATACCATCCGGGAACTGGGTTATACCCCGGGTCTTCAGAAGGAAGCTGCTTACTATGCCATCAAGATGCCTGTATTCTCCTTTGAAAAGCTCCGCGGTGCAGACATTGCCCTGGGACCGGAGATGAAGTCCACAGGCGAATGCCTCGGTATTGCACCTACCTTTAACGAAGCTCTTTACAAGGCCTTCTTAGGCGCCGGCATTTCTCTTCCGAAGCACAAGAAGATGATCATTACCGTCCGTGAAGCGGATCAGGAGGAGATCAAGCCCATTGCCAAGCGTTTTGAAGCCCTGGGCTACGAGATCTACGCCACCAAGGGAACTGCCAAGGCCCTCATCGATGCAGGGGTTGAGGTACGCTTTGTCCGGAAGCTGGAGGAGGATTCCCCCAACATCCTGGACCTGATCTTAGGCCATCAGATCGATCTGGTCATCGACTCCCCGAACCAGGGGGCTGTCCGCAGCCATGACGGTTTCGTGATCCGCCGGAACGCCATCGAGACCGGTGTCAACGTTCTGACCTCCCTCGATACCGCAAGAGCCCTGGTCACCAGCCTTGAGAACCGCGAAGAAAGCCTGAACGTGATCGACATCGCAAAGATCTGATCGATCCCTGCTTCCCTTGTATTCGAAAGCTTTGGGCAAGATGATCAGAATATCATGGACCAAACATCTGTCGGCGTTGACTGTTATGCCAACGCCGATATTTCTTATTATCACACGGATCCTTTCATTTTTTGCATTCTGAGCAAAAAACGGAAGGATCCGTGTGATACATGAAACCCCCGGCAACCGAAACCGCCCGGCCACTGACTTCATTTCTGCCTCTGTTTACAATTTCAAATCGGTATGATATAATATACGGAATCCATTTGAGGAAGTATACTGAACCTGTACGGAAAGGAGGAGACATGGCTGAATTTAATTCGGATCCCGGCAATCACGGCACTGATCAGTCCGGTGATAAGGATCACAGAGACGAATACATGCATTCGGATTATGTGTTGAATCAGAGAAAAATAAGTCTCTTAAAGGTCTGGCAGGTTGTTTATCCGCTCATCATCTACAGCCTCATTCTGATCGCCTCCATGTATCTTTCCATGCTGGCCATCGTGATAAGGGATGTGATGATCCAGGTCGGACCTGCAGACCAGATGACATATCAGGAATATAACGAAAAGACCATGGAGGCCATTGCCGCAGCCCGTACCGATGCGAAAATGAAATCCTATTCACAGACCTTTGAAGCCTATACCCCTATGGTGACGCTGTTCGGGAATCTTCTCATGCTTCCCATAGCCCTTCTTCTTTACGGCATGGATATGTTCTTTAAGAGGAAGAGGATGCAGCAGTATCTGCTTCAGCATCCGGAGAAGAAGCCGGAGCCTTCCGAGTCGCCGCTGTCCGGAGGTGTGATTGCAGGGATCTCCCTGATGGCGGGCGTGGGCATGTGCCTTGCTGCCAATCTGTTTGTGACGCTGTTAAAACTGAAGGGAGCAACCGCTTCCACGGGAACATCGTCCCAGACCTACAGTTTCCTTTATGATATCCAGAACAGTGTTCCCTTCCAGGTATTCTCCGTGGTGATCATCTCGGCCCTGGTGGAAGAGCTGCTGTTCCGCGGAGTTATTTTCCGGAGGATGAGAAACGGAAGCGGACTGTTCTTCTGTGTGATCTTCTCCTCCATGATCTATGCATCCTTCTACGGAACGGCTGCAGGCTTTGTTTACGGTTTTCTGATCTCCGTGGGCGCTTGCTATCTGTATCACAGGACCGGTTATCTGACGGCTCCCGTTCTGTATCACATATTCTTAAATGCAATGACACTGGTATTTTCCCTCCTGGGGATCCATACCAACGCCTTCTTCGGAAGCACCAGGCGTATTGTGCTGGCCTTCCTGATCGGCCTTGTACTGCTTGCATTTGTTGTGATCCTGATCGAATACTATCTGCTGCCTTCCCCGCCGAAGACCGAAAAGCAGAGCTAATTGTCGAAGTTTGACAATCCATTAAATTTTCCGGAGGAAAATGAAAGTATCATGGCGATAGACCAGAAAGCAATCGAAGAACATATCAGGGGGATCCTCATCGCCCTCGGTGAGGATCCCACAAGAGAAGGACTTCTCGAAACCCCGGGACGTGTGGCACATATGTATGCGGAGGTATTTGCCGGCATCGGCCTTACCAATCACGAGATCGGGGAAATGTTCAACAAGACCTTCGCAGAGGAATCCTTCGAGGATCAGGAGAGCAGCGGATTAAAGCACGATATGGTGGTGGTCCGTGACATAGACGCCTTCAGCTTCTGTGAGCATCATATGGCCCTTATGTATGATATGAAGGTTACCGTGGCATACCTGCCGGTAGAACGGGTCATCGGCCTTTCCAAGATCGCAAGGATCACGGACATGGTCTGCAGGAGACTGCAGCTGCAGGAGCGGATCGGTTCGGATATTGCAGAGATCATGAGCGAGGTCACCGGATCTCCGGATGTGGCAGTCCTGATCGAAGGGCGTCACAGCTGTATGACAGCCAGAGGCATCAAGAAGCCCGGAGCTCTGACCTATACCCAGACCCTTCGGGGACGGTTCAACACCGAAGAGGACCTTCTGATGCAGCTGATGCTGAGCCGCGGGATTTCCTCGGAAGCATGAATCTTGTTTCAGATGTATTTCGACAGAGGCCTGTTAAGTTCTTCTGAAACCAATGAAATACAGGCATTTCCGGCCCTTCTGAATGCCGGAGAGCAGACATATTCGAATAACAGTAGTTTTTTTGAATTTTTCGCTTGACAATTCATGAGTCATGCTATATACTCTGTTTTGTCGCGTGAGAAAGCCTAAGAAAACGCGAAAACAATGGGGTCTTAGCTCAGCTGGGAGAGCATCTGCCTTACAAGCAGAGGGTCATAGGTTCGAGCCCTATAGGCCCCATTTATATGGCGGAGTAGCTCAGTTGGCTAGAGCACACGGTTCATACCCGTGGTGTCGAGAGTTCAAATCTCCCCTCCGCTACTAAATCTTCCGCTGCGAGTAAGCAGCGGATTTTTTTATTTCCTGATTTCCCCGAAATCCCTTCGGGATCCTATGGGAAAGACCGCTAAAAAGTTGACTAAATGCGGCCGTTGTGATAATCTATATGAACGGAATAAAAACGGAGGATCGGTTTTATGGACGTGAATGACAATATCTATTTTCTGGTGAATCCCAATGCCAAATCCGGACGCGGGATGCTGACCTGGAAAGAGATCCGGACAGGGCTGAAGGAAGCCAAGTTAAAGCGCGGCAGAGATTATGATGTGTTCTTTACCGAATGTGCGGGAGACGCAAGCCGCATCACGAAGATTTTGACCGATCCCGATCTGTATCAGGGCGGAAGGAGCAGACTTCTTCTGTTTGTGATCGGCGGAGACGGAACCCTTGATGAAGTCATCAACGGTTTCTGCTTAAAGAGTGCGGAATATGTGACCATCGGTTATATCCCCGCAGGCTCGGGAAATGATTTTGCCCGTTCCTTCGGAGCACTGGATACCGATCAGGTTCTGACGCTGGTAAGACATCCCCACCGGGCAGAAAAGGTAGCTCTTGATTTCGGACGCATGGAGGTCATTACCCCCGTTAAGTCCATTCGCCGCTTCGTGGTATCTACGGGTATCGGCTATGATGCAGGTGTCTGTCACCGCATCCACAACTCCGTTACCAAGGAATTCTTCAATCGTCTCAAGGTCGGCAAGATCGGGTACTCCGTACTCGGCGCCATTGAGCTTCTTGCCTGTAAACCCTCCGACGGCTGGATCGAAACAGATGAGGGAAAAATGCTCTTTACGAACATGTATTTCACCTCCGTTCACATCCATCCCTATGAGGGCGGCGGCTATATGTTCGCACCCGGTGCGAAGGCAGATGACGGAATGCTTTCCGTCTGTATGGTCCATGACCTGAGCAAATGGAAGTTTTTCCTGTTCCTGTTTAAAATGCTGCTGAAGGATTTCTCCGGACTTGACCGCAGGTACTGTACCTGGATCAACACCCGGAAGATCAAATTATATACTCATTCTCCCAGACCTGTTCACTGTGACGGTGAGCTGATGGGATATCAGAAGGAATTCGCTGCTGTCTGTGAAAGCGGAAAGAAAGCGATCAATTTTGTAAAGCCGGTCTTACTGGAGGCCGGAGAAAGAGGAGATAAATGATCCGAATCGGAATGGGATACGACGTACACAGACTGGTGGAGGGCAGAGCACTGATCCTCTGCGGTGTGGAGATCCCCTATGAGAAAGGTCTTTTGGGACACTCGGATGCAGACGTGATCACACATGCGATCATGGACGCCTTACTCGGCGCTGCAGGTCTGGGTGATATCGGAAAGTTGTTTCCGGATACCGATCCGGCTTATAAGGATATCTCGAGCATTTACCTGTTAAAGCAGGTAGGGAAAGCCCTTCGGGAAAATCATTATGAGATCGGAAATATTGACGGAACCATTATTGCGCAGAAGCCCAAGATGGCTCCCTATCGGGAACAGATGGTGAAGAATATTGCAGAAGCACTGGAGATCAGCATCGATCAGGTAAATATCAAGGCCACCACTGAGGAAGGTCTCGGTTTTACCGGAAGCGGTGAAGGGATCTCTTCCCAAGCCATCTGTATCCTGCAGAAGGTGGAAACGAAAGGAGACCGGTAAGTTATGAGGAAGGGAAGATACTCTTCCGGTGATACCCCTCTTGATAAGGACGTGGATACTGCCTTAAAGCAGGAAGTGGATCGCATCGCCAGGGAAAGATCCGGCGCATCAGGTGAAAACGGACAGACTCCGGCCGTTCCGCCCAGATCTCCCGAACTTCAGGCATATTATACCGGCAAGAGTCCGAGAAGGAAGGCAGCCGAGATCAAAAAAGATATGGAAGCTGTTTCCGAGATCGAGATCGAAGATCTGAACGGATCGGAGCAGTCAGATGAAGTCAGTCAGCCGGAGGGTCCCGAACGCATTGCGAGAAGACCCGGAAGCTCCGGCCACAGAGTCATTTCCAAGGTGGATGCCGAGGAAGAAGAGGACATGATCTCTGACGACGATGACAGTGATGACAGCTTTGACCTTGACGATAATAACATCGAGGACAGGAAGAGCCGGGATGCGGAAGCGAAGAGAAAGAAAGCCCAAAGGCAGGAGATCTTCAGCATCATCGGTTATTTCGTGTATCATTTTGTCTGTATGGGCCTGATCGCACTTTGTGTGATCCTGATCTATTTCTGTATCAAGTTTATCGATGTTTCCGATCATAAAACGGGACAGACGGTATACCACTATCATGAGGGAGAGTCGGATTCTCAGGCAAACGGAGAATGACGTCCTTTATGATCTCACAGGATCCGGGAGTTACCTATCACCGGAATAAGACAAAAGGAAGATGACATCATATGAAAATCTATAATACATTATCCAAAAGAAAAGAAGAATTTGTACCGATCGAACCCGGAAAGGTCCGCATGTATGTCTGCGGTCCTACCGTATATAACTTTATCCATATCGGAAATGCCCGTCCCATGATCATTTTTGACACCGTCAGAAGATACTTTGAGTATAAGGGCTATGAGGTCAACTATGTGACCAACTTCACCGACGTGGATGATAAGATCATCAAGGCAGCTTTGGAAGAGGGCGTAAGCTCTGAGGAGATCTCCACCCGTTATATCGCGGAGTGCAAGAAGGATATGGAGGGCCTGAACGTCAGACCTGCCACCACTCATCCTCAGGCAACCAAGGAGATCGACGGAATGATCGATATGATCTCCCGCCTCATCGACCGCGATTATGCCTATGCGGCAGCTGACGGAACCGTTTACTACCGCACTCGTAAGTTCAAGGATTACGGAAAATTATCCCACAAGAATATCGATGATCTGGAATCAGGACACAGATCCATCAAGGTAGCAGGTACGGAAGACAAAGAGGATGATCTGGATTTCGTACTCTGGAAGCCCAAAAAGGAAGGGGAGCCCTTCTGGGTAAGTCCCTGGTGCGAGGGTCGTCCCGGCTGGCACATTGAGTGCTCCGTCATGGCCAAGAGATACCTGGGAGATGAGATTGATATCCATGCCGGCGGCGAGGACCTTATTTTCCCTCATCATGAAAATGAGATCGCTCAGTCTGAGGCAGCGAACGGATGCACCTTTGCAAGATACTGGATGCACAATGCGTTTCTGAACATCGACGGACAGAAGATGAGTAAGTCACTCGGAAACTTCCGTACGGTGAGAGACATATCCGAAAACTACGACCTTCAGGTACTGCGTTTCTTCATGCTGAGCGCGCATTACCGCAGCCCCTTAAACTTCAGTAAGGACCTGATGGATGCTGCAGCAAACGGACTTCTTCGGATCCGTACCGGCGTAGAGAAGCTGGATCTGGCTCTGGAAGGCCCTGCAGGAGCAGCAGAGGGCGAGGCTGATGCCGAGGTACTTGCAGCTCTGGCTGAACTTGGCAAAAAGTTTGATGACGCCATGGACGATGATTTCAACACTGCAGACGCATCTGCAGCACTCTTTGAGATCATCCGTCTCTCCAATACCACCGTTACAAAGGAAAATGTGAACGCAGCCACCCTGAAAGCGCTGCTTGCCAAGATCACAGAGCTTTGCGATGTCCTGGGCATTATCCCCAGAGCAAAGAAGGAGATCCTGGATGAAGAGGTTGAGCGCCTCATTGCAGAGCGTACACAGGCCAGAAAAGAGAAGAACTTCGCAAGAGCTGATGAGATCCGCGAGGAGCTTCTGCGTCAGGGCATTGTCCTTGAGGATACCAGAAACGGTGTGACCTGGAAGCGCAGCTGATCAGGATTCTCGGAAGGAACGCCAAATGGACAGCATCGATATCGAAAAAACCAAACAGATGCTGAATCTCACCGAAAAGCCTCCCATGCAGTTATCACCGCTGGTGCTGGCTTACATAGGTGACAGCGTCTATGAACTTTATATCCGCACCATCCTGGTGAGCCGGGCAGATGACAACGTGGATGTTCTGAACCGAAAGGGCAGCTTTTACGCCAAGGCAGTGACTCAGGCCAGGATCATGCGGACCCTGGAAGCAGAGCTTTCCGAAACGGAGGTTTCGATCTACAAAAGGGGAAGAAATGCCAAATCCCCCACCAAGGCCAAGAACGCCTCCGTCATCGAATACCGCGTTGCAACCGGCTTTGAAGCCCTTCTGGGGTTTCTGTACCTTTCAGGCTCCTTTGACCGGCTGACGGAGATCGTCAGCAGGGCCATTGAGATCGCTGAGTCGGAATAATTATTTGATTGAATGTCGAGGGGATCCGAAGAGGACCCCTTCGAGTTTTTAGGGAGAATGATCATGAGAGAACAGAAAAACGGTAACAGATCCAATGGTAGAACAGAGATCCCTGAGGGCGGACGTATTGAAGGCAGAAATGCGGTTTCCGAGGCGATCCGTTCCGGCAAGACCATTGACCGTCTGTATGTGCTGGACGGCAATACGGATCATCTGATCGGAGAGCTGGTAAAGAACGTTAAGAAGGAACAGCCGGATGCGATCATCTCCTTTGTACCGAAGGAACGCTTAGATCAGATGTCCGAGACCGGCAGCCATCAGGGAGTCATTGCCTGTACGGCAGCCTATGAATATGCTGAGGTGGAGGATATCCTTGCCAAGGCGAAGGAGCTGGGAGAGCCGCCGTTTCTCATTTTCCTGGACGGAATTGAGGATCCTCATAACTTAGGGGCCATCATCAGAACCGCAAACCTGGCGGGCGCTCACGGCGTTGTGATCCCCAAGCACCGGGCAGTGGGCCTGACGGCTACGGTGGCCAAGACCTCTGCCGGAGCTCTGAATTATACGCCGGTTGCCCGGGTGACCAATCTATCCTCCGTCATTGAGGATCTGAAGAAGCAGGGCATGTGGTTTGCCTGCTCCGCCATGGACGGAGAGAACCTGTATCAGGCGAATCTGACAGGACCTATTGGTCTTGTCATCGGCAGCGAAGGAGACGGTGTGAGCCGTCTGGTCCGCGAACGTTGTGATTTCACCATTTCCATTCCCATGAAGGGTCAGATCGATTCTCTGAACGCATCGGTGGCTACCGGTATCATGGCGTTCGAGATCGCCAGACAGAGAAGCCTTAAGAAATGAGATAAGTCATGCCGAAACACCATAAAAAAGGCACAAATACAAAGATCTTCATTACCCTCCTTGTGGTTGCAGGCGTTTTGAACCTTCTGACCAGGGTGGAGAATACCCTCTTCAGTTCGATCATGTTCACCGCCAATTTTGCGATCTACGTGGGGATGCTCCTGTTCTGGATGCAGTCTCTGACTACCCGTCTGCTTCCCACAAGGGTGAGGTTTTATATCCGATGTACTGCATTTTTCATGGTCTTTCTTTTGTTGTGCCGTGTGTTTCGATATCGGGTCGTTACCAATGATATCTTTCTGTATCGTTACATGATCTATGTTTACTGGATCCCGCAGGTCATGATCCCTGCGTTGTTTTTGATGACCTCCGTCAGGATCGGAGTGGGTGAAGCGGAAGGGAAAAAGCCCATCGATGCACTGATCCTGGTTCCGGCGGTCTGTTTATGTCTTCTTGCACTTACCAATGATTATCATTTTCTGGCTTACGTTCCTACGGGGGAGCTGGAGCTCAGCAATTTCAAACAGGGGGATTATACCTATTCCTTCGGTTTCTTCCTATTAAACGGCTGGATGATCCTGACGGCTCTGGCCGGCATTATTGTGCTGATCCGCGTGACGAGAAAGCATCCCGGACGGATCCTTCCCTGGATCCTTTTGATCCTGGGTGTCTGGATCACACTGGAAATGATCTTGTTTTTCGTGATCTCTCCTTATGATCTACCCCGTATGTACAATTCTCCCGAGCTTCGTGTCTTCGGAATGCTGGGGATCCAGGAGGTCTGCATCCGAAGTCGTCTGATCCCTCATAATGATCGTCATATTGAATTCTTTGAAAAGATCACCCTGCCCGTGCTT
>JAGACB010000014.1 GCA_017614345.1 Lachnospiraceae bacterium | reverse complement strand
GATCTCTCTGATATCCTCAATGACCTCCTTAAAGGTCTCCTTTTTGTTATCCGATCCGCGAAGCTTGATGCAGGTCTGAAGGACTGCCGCAGAGGCTTCCGCAGAGACATTGGCTCTCTGTTCGGAATCCGATCCCGGAGTTACCTCATAGGTGTACAGGCAGTAGCCGATATTTTCCTCCTCAGAGCGCAGAGGATTCAGATACATATTTAACCACAGCCCCATCTGAGGAAGTTCAACGTAGCTGTGCAGAGGCTGGCCGAAAAAGGCGCTGCGTACACAGTAGTCCTCAAAGTTCTTATTCTGAGGAAAATACTCGTAATAAGGGGAACCGGGAACAAAGGGATGATGCAGGGTCTGCACCATATCATCACAGTGTGCCTGATTTCCGGCAACAATACGGATATTTCCGTAGCCGCCGTCGGCAAATCGTTCCACAGAAATCACGCAGGTTTTCGCTCGATACTCGGAAAGTAAGTCGTCAAAGTTCATACTGTATCCTCCTCATCTAAGTTCAAAGCCCTTTGCCATCCGGTACATGATCACTACCGGATCCAATGTTGAAGCTTCCATCTTCGCAGCTCCTCTTCTGTCTGTTTCCAGTTAACAAATAAATGAAATCATACCATATCTTCGAACAGATTAATTGTATCATGTATCGTGGGAGAAAATCAACATTTCCCGTTCAACAATCCGCATTTTTTTCAATCCATTCTCCCACCATTCGGGTCAGCTTCATCCGCTGTCCCACAAAGCTGTGGTTGCTCCCGATGGACTGATATTCGACAGAGGATCCGGCCTCCTTCAGTTTCTCTGCAAGAGGCTTCAGCATCAGTTCCGGAGGTGCCACCGTATCTAAGGATGCTTCCACCAGAAGCACGTTCCGGTCGATCAGAGCATCATAACGGTTTAAAACACTGAGTTCCTGCTGATTTAAGAGTGCATTTTCATACACATCGCTTGCCGATCTCATCTTCAGACACTGTCCCTCCGTCTCGATCATCAGGAACAGATCCTTCTCCATCTTATACCGGAAAGCAGCGCCGATATCATAGGCCGCCATGGCAACCACGCCCTTGATAAACGGCAGGTCCTTGGCCGCATTCAGCACCGTCTGCCCGCCCATACTGTGACCCACCAGGAAAATATTCTCCTTGTCGATCCCGTACTGATCTGCAATGGCAGGATTATGGGCCCATTTGGCAATGGCGATCAGGTCATCCTTCAGATTCGTAAAGAGATATTCTCCCTCACTTCCCCAGGCGCCCCTGTGATTCATATGGATCACCACACAACCCATTCTCATTAACGCCAGCTCCAGGTCATTATTCGTGGTATATCCGGGAAACCCGTGGGACATGATCACAGTCGGATACGGTCCCGGGATCCGTTTGTCAGGTGTCAGCAGATAGCCGTAGATCCGGCAGCCTCCGCTGATAATGTTTAATTCAAAGATTTCCGGAAAAGATTCCTTTTCATCATTTTCAAATTCAATAAATGCATTTTCCGCTTTCATGTCGTTCTCCCGAATGTCATAATTGCATTTCGTATTTTTTACATACGTACAATCTCAGTATATCAAACCATGATACCGTGTCAAGAAGGAAGTGTGTAAATGGGTGTGTAAACGGGGACGGTTCCGGTTGACACGTTTTGAATAACGCCATTTGGACCCACCGCAAAATGCTCAGAATGCATTTTGCGGTGGGTCCAAACTGTCGTTAAATACAGGTTTCAAACCGGAACCGTCCCATTCAGTTTTTTCCATATACACAAACACAGAAAATCAAAAACGATTTGTTTATAAACGGAACATTCCCATTCAGACTTCGAATAATCCGGAAAAACGGTATTTCTTTGAGATGTCTCAGTCAAACAAAGTTTCAGCCGATCCCATCCATTTTGTAGATAAAGATGACGTTGCCGTCGTAGTCGTTGCTCTTGCCGGCAAAGGACTTGTAATTCTTGCCCAGGTCCAGGAGTTCCTTGAACTCGGAGATCAGGGTATCGGAACTGTCATCGAAGGCGCCGGAAAGTTTGGAGATGCCTTCTTCCTTGAACTGAAGCATTCCTTCATCAAGCTTGACGGCGCCTGCATTCAGTTCACCCACGCCTTCGCTGAGGGTGGTGGTAGCGTCTTTGAGTTTTGTGGTTCCTTCTGCAAGCTTAGTGGTACCATCAGACAAAGAAGTGGCTCCGGAATTCAGAGCCGCACTGTTCTCCTTCAGGGTATTAAGACCCTTAGAGAGCTCGTCCGTTCCGCGGCTTAAGGTATCTGCTCCGTTTTCAAGCTGATACAGTGCGGAGCAAACAGTATTGTTACCGCTTTGGATCACGGCATTCAGTTCCTGCTCATCATAGGTTCCGATGCCCTGCTTTAAGCTGTCGGCACCTGCCGCCAGAGCATTTGCACCTTCCGTCAGCTTCTTCACGTCTTCATTGCCCTCCAGGGTGGACTTTACCTGATCCAGTGCTGCCTGAGCGCCGTTCACACTTGCTCTTGCTTCCTTCAGTTGTTCAATGGTGCTGTCCAGAACCGGCAGATTCTTAGCCTGCTCGCTGACTGCACCTCTGTAGGCAGCTATGGTTGCAGTCTTCTGAGCCTCTGCGCCTGCGGAATTCAGAAGTGTAAGCTGTCCGGTAACCGCCCCGGAAAATGCCGTTGTATAGCTTTCAGTTCCTTCTTCCATTCCCGCTGCCAGCAGCTGCTGCTTTACACCGGCTGCCACTGCATGCTGAAGTGCTTCCTCATCACTTAAGGTCAGTTCAGCCTGAAGCTGATTTCTCTTTGCTTCCAGTGCTTCGATGGTAGCATCGATATTTTCCATGGTAACCGTATAACCAAGAGCTGCCGTCAGTTCTTCTGCTGCGGCCAGCTTCGCATTGGCAGTTGCAACAGCTCCCGCCTTACCGGCTTCCAGACCCTTTCCGGTCTCTGCTACAAAGAGGTTCACACCTTCGCTTAAGGCATCAGCTCCTTCAGCAAGACTTGATACTCCGGGAACCACGGTCTCCTTCATGGATCTGTTCAAAGCCCCCAGAGAAGTATCCAGCTTTTCGGCGCCTTCCGAGATCTGACCGGCTCCGTCCGCAGCCTTTGCCACGCCGTCCGTATAGGCCTTAACGCCGTTCTTCATCTGATCTGCACCGTCTTTCAACTGATTGGCGCCGGTTTCCAGTTCTGTTGCACCGTTGACTAATGCAGGCATATTTTCATCCAGTTTTCCTGTACCTTCGGAAAGCCCGGAAGTTCCGTCAGCAAGCTGATCGGTGGCAGACTGAAGCTCCTCCATTTTTCCCTCGAGGCTTGAGGTATCAATGTCACCTAAGTTTATGTCTGCTGCCAGATCCGCAGTGACCACCGTTACGATCATGTCCAGTGAAAAGTCCGTAACATCTGCGCTCACTTCAAAGTCGGAAGGAATATCCAGAGTGATGTCCAGGTCCTCCAGCTTATCGGAAAGACTGTCCTGCATACCCGGAAGAACAATGCCCGCAACCATGTAATTGTCGCCGACCTCCGTCACCTTTCCGTTTGTTACTTCAATATCGGAGAACTTATCACCCGAAAGAAGCATTCCGGTGACTGCAGTAAAGGGAACATACATGGTCTTTTTGCCGTCAGCGGTCTCAACCTCACGGACCTCGTTGTTGGTGTAATCAAACTTCATGTTCACGTGACCGCTCTTTCCGGCCAGGTCCTGAGGCCTGATCTCTTCTCCGTCCAGATAATAAGTGGCCTTGATGGATACAGGCGGTGTCTGATCCGTATCTCCCTGATAAATGATCTCGTTCCCCTCCGCATTCCACCGGATGGTATCACCGTCTTCTGAAGTATAATCTTCATCACCGGTGAGGTTTACCAGGTGGCTTAAGGTGGTCTCATCATCAATAGTCTCTCCACAATCCGGATTGTTCAGTTTCTCATTGACCAGAACATTTTTCTGCTCTCCGTTTGCATCCGTGAATACATATACCGTCTCTTCCTTGAACTTTGCCTGATCAGAAGACTTTTTTTGCTTCTTAACAGTCTGTGTCAGAGCCGTGGTCACAGGATCCTCCTTCGGATCGCTCTTTACTGCTGCGTCCCGGGAAGAGCAGCTTGTGGTGCAGCCCAGAACCATGGCAGATGCCAACATCAACGAACAACCTTTATATACTCTCTTATTCATAATATGCCTCCTGTATCAGGTATTTGCGGGAACAGCTTTCCCGTTCTTTTCTTTCTTAGGCTTAAATCCTACGCTGGTATGGATAATGATCTTGTCAAAAATCATAAAGAACGAGGGAAGGATCAGGATCACGACGAACATACTCACGATAGCCCCTCTTGCCATCAGCATACAGAGGGATGAGATCATATCGATACTTGCCAGAAGTCCTACGCCGAAGGTTGCCGCAAAGAAACCAAGGGCAGATACGATGACGGAAGGGATCGAGGTGGCAAGGGCCGTCTGAATACTGGTTCTCTTATCGTTTCCGAGATACCGCTCTCTCTTATATCTGGTGGTCATCAGGATCGCGTAGTCAACGGTAGCTCCGAGCTGAATGGTTCCGATGACAACGGATGCAATGAAGGGGATCTCTGTCTTCGTATAGAACGGAATGCACATATTGATGAAGATCGCAAATTCGATCACGGATACCAGGATCACCGGAAGGGATACGGACTTCAGTACAAAAAAGATGATCAGGAAAATAGCTCCGATGGATACCATACTCACCACCTTGAAGTCCTGATCCGTGATGGTGATCAGATCCTTGGTACAGGGCGCTTCTCCCACAACCATGGCGGCTGCATCATGAGATTTGACGATCCTGTTCACACTGTTGATCTGTGCGTTGATCTCATCGGATGCGATGATGTAATCCGAGCCGATCAGCATGATCTGATAATTCTCGCCCTTTAAATTGCTGAGGATCTTTTCAGGAAGCATTTCCTCCGGAACGGTAGGTCCCATCAGGGAATCTGCACTTAAGGCAAATGTAACACCGTCAAGGGATTTGATCTCATTTCCCATCTCAATGAGTTCCTTGGGGCTCATATCCGAATCCGCCAGGACCATATACATGGAGTTCATATCGAAGTTATCCTTCAGCATCTGATTGGCCTTCGAACAGTTCAGATCCTCCGGAAGGGTGTCCGACAGATCATAGTAAACCTTGGTATTTGTATAGCCGTAGATGGCCGGAGCAAGTGCCAGAGCAAAAATGATCAGGAAAATGGGATATTTTCCCACGATAAACCTTGCCACACCGTCAAACTTCGGCATGATCTCACGGTGCATGGTTTTCTCCAGTGCCTTTTCAAAGACCATGATAAATGCCGGAAGAATGGTCACACATCCGATGACACCCATCAGCACACCCTTTGCCATAACGATCCCCAGGTCTCTTCCTAAAGTAAAGCTCATGAAGCAAAGAGCAATGAAACCTGCAATGGTGGTGATGGAGGAACCGAGGACGGAGGTAAAGGTGTTTCCGATGGCATGAGCCATGGCCTCATTGTGATCCTCCGGATACTTCTCTTTCATTTCCTTGAAGCTGTGCCACAGGAAAATGGAATAATCCAGGGTCACACCCAGCTGAAGCACGGCGGTCAGCGCCTTTGACACATAGGAGATCTCTCCCAGGAAAATGTTGGAGCCCAGATTATACAAAATGGTCATTCCGATACTCAGCATGAAGAATACGGGGATCAGGAAGGAATCCATAAAAACTGCCAGGATGATGCAGACCAGTAATACGGCGATCCCTACATAAAGAGGAGTTTCCTTTTCGGATAACAGCTTGGTATCCGTTACCACTGCACTCATTCCGGCTATGAAGCACCGGTTTTCCGTTACCTTCCGGATGTTTACAATGGCATCCATGGTATCGGTACTGGAGGTAGTATCATCAAAGAAGATCGCCATCAAGGTGGTGTCTGATTCTTTGTTGTAGAACTTGGAGGAATATTTTTCCGGAAGAAGTTCCACAGGAACCGTATCTCCTGCAAGATTGTTAAAGGAAATGAGCTCCGCAACATGATCCACACTTTGGATCTTTTCCGTCAGCTTACTCCTCTCTTCAGCGGACATATTCTGTACCATGACCAGCGCATAGGCGCCTTTCCCGAAATCATTCAGAAGGACATCCTGACCGCGGATGGTTTCAATGTTACTCGGAAGATAATAAAGAACATCGTAATTCACCTTGGTTCCGAGGTAACCCATGGTCGATGGGATCAGGAGCAGAAATGCTGCGATCAGGATCGGGATCCGAAGCCTGACGATCACTCTTCCTAACTTTTCCATAATCATCTCTCCTTTTCTGTATTCTGACTTTCGGTCATTTTTGATTTTTATGACCGTTGGTCATTTTTCGTTCCTGATTATATCACGAAGTTTTTCATTGTCAATACATTTTCTGACTATCGGTCATTTTTTTGTTTTTTCGGTTGTGTTTTTCATTTTCCTTTGGTATCATAAAGTTCGAAAGGCAGGAGACAAACATGGGTAAAGCTGAGACTAAAAAACATAAGAAACTGAATACGATCCTGGATTCCGCATTTGAACTGTTCACCCTTCAGGGTGTGGAGAAAACCTCCATCGCGGAGATATCCGAAAAAGCCGGTGTGGCCAAGGGAACCTTTTATCTGTATTTTCATGATAAACTGGAACTGAAGAACCGTCTGATCTATCATCAGTCCTCCAAGCTCTTCAAGGAGGCAGCGGCTGCCCTGGACCAGGTGACTGCCTGCTCAGGCGTCCAAATGAAATTTGAAGATAAGCTTGTCTTTATCTCTGACTACGTCATTAATGAGTTGTCCCGGAATCCACTGCTCCTCTCTTTCATTGCCAAGAACCTGAGCTGGGGCGTCTTCAAAAATGCACTGACCGCCAACTCCGAGGATGACGAGGTCAACTTCAAAGTGATCTACTATAATATGCTCACCGAAGATGAATCAAAATTCAAGGATCCCGAGATCATGCTCTTCCTCATCGTGGAGCTTTTCGGCTCCGCCTGCTACAGCTCCATTTTGTTCCACGAACCCGCCGAAATTGACGAGATCAAGCCGCATCTCTTCAATACGATCCGCGCCATCATCCGCGAACACGAAGTTGTGTAAATGGGGACGGTTCCGGTTGACACATTTTTGTGTAAAAGGGGACGGTTCCGTTTGACACATTTTGATTAACGCCATTTGGACCCACCGCAAAATGCTCAGAATGCATTTTGTGATGGGTCCAAACTGTCGTTAAATACAGGTTTCAAACCGGAACCGTCCTATTCAGTTTTCTTCAGATCCACAAACACAGGATATCAAAAATATATTCGTTTCAAATGGAACCTTCTCTTTACATCACTGCGGTTCCCAGGTGCCCTGCTGGCGGATGCCGGTTTTGGCGGCTTCTTCTTCGATCAGCCGCATTTCGTCGGCGGTGAGGGTCACGTTCATGGCCTCGGCCAGCTTCTGTGCGTGGGAAGGTTTGGTGATGCCGACAATGGGCACTGCGCCCTTGCCCATGGACCAGAGAATGGGTACCTGGGAAGGATCGATCCCGTGATCATCCGCGATCTTCTTCATTACCGCAAGAAGTCCCTCGATCTTTTTGAATTTGCTCTTCGGAAATGCAAAATTCCTCATGGAAAATGTAGGAAAATGATTCTCCGCGCTGTAGTGACCGCTGAGGGCTCCCTGCTCCAGAACCATATATGCACAGTAGGTGATACCGTTTTGATTGCAATGGTCGATGATGGGCTGCTGGTCATTTCGAAGCAGACTGAAATGATTCTGAACCGCACCAAGCTTTAACCCTTCCTTGGCCAGTTCTTCCTCCGCAAATCTGAGATGTTCCAGAGATACGTTGGAGATCCCCAATGACCTGATGCGGCCATCCTTCATAAGGGGAATGGCTTCCTGAATATTCTCCTTCAGATTGTTGGGCACGTGGATCCAGAACAGATCCGCATACTCTCTTCCGAGACGCTTCATGCTTTCACCGAAGGATGCAGTAAGAGCACCGCTTTTATATTTCTTCTCCGGGAAAAATTTTGTTGAGATATAAATCTCGTCATTTCCCTTGATGAGCGTTCCGAGCAGGGTCTCGCAGGTACCCATTCCGTAAACGGCTGCCGTGTCCCATTTCAAAAATCCCAGCTTCACCGCTTCCTCAAAGGAAGCCTTCAAAGCAGCTTCATCACGCTTCTTTCCGAATACGATGGAGGAACCGTTCATTCCGCTTCCCCAGGCCCAAGTTCCGATCAGTACATCATTCATGTCATTTTCCTCCAAAAAAGATCACACTTACCAAAATATCACTTTTAATTAATTGATCATTCCTCATTCTCTTTCAGCGCATTCCGGATCCGGCTGAGGGATTCCGGAGTGATCCCAAGATACGTAGCGATATGCTTCTGCGGCACACGCCTGCTCAGGTCCGGATACATTTTCCGAAAATGCAGATACCGCTCCGTAGCATTCTCCACCAGAAATCCGTTCTCACGGTAGATCTTGTAACGGAGAGCGCTCTCCAGGAGCATGATCCAGGCGTCCTTAAAGCTGACATTTTCCCGGATGATCTTTCGGATATCCTCGGTCTGACAAAGCATGATGGTGGTCTCTTCAATGGTCTCCCACATGCAGCTCCGCTCCTCGTAGCCGAAAAAGCCTTCATCCATACACATGCCGCCCTCCGGAGAAAAGCCCCGGGTAATATCGTTGCCGTCATTATCAATGTAGTAGCACCGCACCAGGCCCGAGATCACCAGGCAGGCCGCTTTGGTATCATCGCCGATGGACGCCAGGATCTGCCCCTTCGGCACGACACGGAACAGCGCCTTTCCCACAACTTCCTCCAGCACCTCGTCATCGATCTTCAGTTGATACTTGTCCTCAAAGACCCTCAGCTGGTCCACCAGATATTTTTTATCCATGAAGTTTACCTCCGCACAGGAAAATGTTCTCTCCGTTCTGCTCAAAATATATCACAGGAAAGATTCCCCTGCATTGATGTATGTTAATTCAAAAATATCATATTATGAGATTCTGAGCCTCATTTCCAGCATTCCGTTTTCAAACAGGCCGGTCTCGGCAAATCCGAAGGACTCATACAGCCCTTTGGCAACCGCATTTCCCGGGATCACACCGGTATACACTTCAATAATTCCGAACTTCTCCTGCAGAAACCGGATCCCAAGCTCCAGAGCCTGCCGGCCGTAACCCTTGCCCTGTTCCGCTTCATCGATCATGAACTTCCAGAGCGTATAATAATCCTTGGCCTCATAATAGCCCATCATGATAAATCCCACAGGCCTCTCCCCGTCATAAACCCCAAAGGGAAATGCCGTCTCCCGGTACACATAAGCCTGAGCCAGGGATTCCGCATTCGATGAGACATAAGCTCTCTGCCCCTCTGCAACCCTCAAGGCCAGGATCTCTTCCAGATTGTCGCCTGTGATCTCTCTTAATGTAATCATTTCATTACCTTCCTATTTTTTTCGTTCCAAAACCCACACAAATCCCTTGGCCGTCCTGATATCCGCTTCACGAAAATGATTGCCCTCATTCCACTCTAAGATGCAATCCACGTTCCGCTCCTTCAATATGGAAAATGCTTCCCTCATCCGGTCGCCAACCGTTGCCATCACCGGATTTCTCGCCTTTTCTTCTTTGTTGCCGAGGCTCAGATAGATACAGTCGCTTTTACATTCATTTTCCCTGATGAAATCCACAAAGGCCGGAAACCACATGGACGGTGACGCCGCAGCGATCCCGGAGAAGCGATCCGTCCGAAAGGCTGCCCAAAGAGCAAACAAAGCCGCCAGTGAGTATCCCCCGAGATAATAAGTCTTCTCCGGATTTTCACAAAGAGAAAGCACTTCCCGAAGAGTCTCTTCCGCTCCGGCCCCGAAATCATGATCCCCGAACACCGCGGGTGCCTCCCAAGGTGACAGATCGCGATTCCAGTCGGAGATCTTGAAGGCCACCAGATGAAAAGGTCGGTCCGTATGCTCTCTGATATAGGCAACTTCATTTTCGATCCCCGACAGGTCATGATCGTCCACAGGCTGGATCAAAACCGTCTTTGCCTCGGGATCTCCGTATTGATACAATGTCATAACAGCCTCACTCCAATTTTGAATACTCATAATCCTCAGTAAATTATAGCACAGATCATTTCCCCACACCTTATCATATATCTTCTCATAGCATACCTGAAATGATGAAATCACCATAATAAAAGATTCGAAATAACTCACAGAACAAGATTGAAAAAACTTTTCAGGAAACTCTTGACAAATGATCTTTTCGGTTGCATACTGTGTATAGTGTATATATACAGTTATTAGGGAAATTTTCCAAAGAAAAATTCTGCGGATAGAAATCCCTGCAAACCCGGAGGCCATATGGATATCATATTACGAACATCATCAGATGATCCCATTTACCAGCAGATCGTAGATCAGGTCAAAGCTCAGATCATCGAAGGGAAACTGGTTGCGGGGGACGCCCTGCCTTCCATGCGTACCCTTGCGGCTCAACTTCGGATCAGTGTCATCACAACAAAGCGTGCCTACGAAGAGCTGGAACGTGACGGCTATATCGAAAACTTTGCCGGAAAAGGCTGCTTTGTCAAAGCCCAGAATACCGACTTTCTCAGAGAGGAATCCGTTCTGAATACGGAGAAGCTCCTTACCGAAGTATGCAAAAAAGCAAAGTTCTGCGGCCTCAGTGCCGAGGATCTGAAGGATATGATCGATCTGATCTATTCCGATGAACAAGATCAATAAACTGAAAAATTCACGAATATCGGAGGATACATCCATGACTGAATACGATAATGCCATCGAGATCAATGGAGTGACCAAGAAATATGACGGCTTCACCCTGGACAATATCAATTTTACCGTACCGAAGGGGTCCATCATGGGCTTTATAGGTCAGAACGGTGCCGGAAAGACTACCACCATCCGTTCTCTTTTAAACATTATAAAGATCGACAGCGGTGAGATCAAACTGCTGGGAATGGATCACATCAAAAACGAATACGAGATCAAGGAACGGATCGCAGTGGTTTTCGATGAACTGCCCTTCCATGATTCCTTCACCGGAGAAGCATTGTCTGTGATGTTTTCCGGCCTTTACGGTTCCTGGGACAAGGCAAGGTTCTTCGAGCTCTGCGAACGCATGGAGCTCCCGGTCAAAAAGAAGCTCTCCAAGTTCTCCAAGGGCATGAAAATGAAGATGCAGATCGCAACCGCCCTCTCTCATAATGCAGAGCTTCTGATCATGGATGAGGCAACCACCGGTCTGGATCCCGTGGTCAGAAACGAGATCCTGGAGCTCTTCCGGGAATACCTGATGGACGGAAACCGTTCAATCCTCATGTCTTCGCATATCACCAGCGATCTGGAGAAGATCGCCGATTCCGTGACCTTTATCGACAAGGGTAAGATCCTGATCTCCGGATACAAGGATGAGATCCTGGAGTCCCATGGTGTGATCAAATGTTCAAAGGAAGAACTGGCTGTCATCGATCCCAAGGATTATATCAGTGCCAGAGTGAATGACTTCGGAGCTGAGATCCTGACCGCTGACCGGAAAAATGCAAAGCAGAAATATTCCGGTACCGTGATCGAAAAGACATCTCTCGAAGAGATCATGCTGTTTTACGTTAACAGAGGTAAAAAGGAGTGGTCATAATGAAAAAAGGTTCTTTTGCAAGCCTTCTGTACCGGGAATTCTACCTGGGCAGAAAAGGCTACCTGTATCAGCTGCTCACATTTTTCATCATGGCTCTGATGGGCGTGCTTGCAGCACTCAGTTTACAAAAGGGAAATCTGAATCGATTATTGGGGTTACTCGGGGATCTCGAACCCGTTTTTCGGCTCTCAACCAATCTGTATATCGAATTTTTGCCGGGCATCCTCTCATCCATGATCATTTTCGTTCCTGCAGATGTAGCGGGCATTGATATCCTGACCTTTTGGCAAAGGTATCAGCACAGCACCCCCGTAACACCTATCCGTTTCGGTGCTGTCAAAACGGCAGCTACCCTTCTGGTTGCAGGGGTCAATATGCTGCTGGCAACAGCTTATATTTTTGCG
>JAGACB010000087.1 GCA_017614345.1 Lachnospiraceae bacterium | reverse complement strand
GCCAGATCCGTAATGAGCTGGGTGCTCGCCTTGATCTCATCGAGAAGAATGCATTCCGTTTCTGCTATGTCAACGATTTCCCTATGTACGAGATCGATCCGGAGACAGGTAAGCCCGGCTTTACCCACAATCCTTTCTCCATGCCTCAGGGCGGATTAGAGGCTTTGCAGACCAAGGATCCCACAGAGGTTCTTGCTTATCAGTATGATATTGTCTGCAACGGTATTGAGCTTTCCTCCGGTGCCGTCAGAAACCATGACATCGAGATCATGAAGAAGGCCTTTGAGATCGCAGGCTATGATGAAGAGACGCTGAAGGCCAAGTTCGGCGCTCTGTACAATGCATTCCTTTACGGAGCACCGCCTCATGCAGGTATGGCTCCCGGCGTAGACCGTATGATCATGCTGCTGACCGGTGAGGAAAATATCCGTGAAGTCATTGCATTCCCCATGAGCGGATCCGCTCAGGATCTGATGTGCGGCGCACCTAACGAGGTGACCGAGCAGCAGCTCCGTGAAGTGCATATCAAGGTCAGAGCATAAATCATAAAAAGTATATGAAAAGGGGTTCCCGATATGGAAGTTTCCGATATCAAAAAACTGGCGACTCTTGCAAGACTCCGTTTTTCCGAGGAAGAAATGGAACAGTTTCTGAAGGAAATGGACGAGATCGTTGCATTTGCCGATACGATCAATAACAGTGTAGAGGGCTCTACGGATCAGATCCGCGGTGTGGGTTCCTATGATATCACCTATGAAGAGCTTCGGCCGGATGAGGTGAGGGAATCTCTGCCCAATGAAAAGATATTATCCAATGTGGAAGGCGACAAGGGCTGCTTTGTTGTGAAGAGGTGCGTAAAATGAGTGATGTTCTTTCTGTTTTATCAAAGCAGCTTCACAACAGAGAGATCACCTCTGTTGAACTGACCAAAAAATATATCCGGAAGATCGAAGAGACCAACCCCGGCATTAATGCCCTGGTGCATACGGATTTCGAGAAGGCCCTTGCCATGGCGGCAGAGGCTGACCGCCGTCTGGATGCGGAAGGAGCGGATGCACCTTTCCTCTGCGGTATTCCATTTGCCTTAAAGGACAATATCTGCAGCGATGGTGATCTGACCACCTGCTGCTCCAAGATCCTGGAAGGCTTCCGTCCTTATTATGATGCTACGGTTTATTCCAAACTGAAGGAGCAGGGAGCAGTGCTGGTGGGAAAGGCCAACATGGATGAATTCGCCATGGGTTCCACTTCCGAGAGCAGCTGCTACGGCGCTCCGAAAAATCCCAGAGATCCTGAATATGTTACCGGAGGTTCCTCCGGCGGATCGGCAGCGGCAGTGGCTGCGGGAATGGTTCCTTATGCCCTGGGAAGCGATACCGGCGGCTCTATCCGTCAGCCTGCTTCCTACTGCGGCGTAGTGGGCTTAAAGCCTACCTACGGCTCCGTATCCCGTTACGGCCTTATCGCTTACGGCAGCTCCTTAGATCAGATCGGACCTCTGACTACCTCCGTTCGTGACGCAGCTGCCATCTTTGATGTGATCCGCGGCGTGGATGACAGGGACAATACATCAGTGGATCATGAGTTCGGAAATGTGACCGATTCCCTCGGGACCACCTCCTTAAAGGGTCTCAGGATCGGTGTGGCTGAAGAGCTTTTTGACGGCATTTCCCCTGCGGTGGATGCTGCCATCCGTGCTGCCCTGGATTTCTATCAGGCAGAAGGTGCGGAGATCGTAAAGCTTTCCATTCCGGCTCTGAAGGTAGCCCTTCCGGTCTACTATATCATTGCCTGTGCGGAGGCATCCTCCAATCTGGGGCGTTATGACGGTATCCGTTACGGTTATCGGGCGGATGACTATGCAAACATCGACGATATGATCTACAAGACCAGAAGCGAAGGCTTCGGTAAAGAAGTGAAGAAGCGCATCATGCTGGGAACCTATGTGCTCTCCAGCGGATACTATGATGCATATTATAAGAAAGCCTGCATTATCCGGGAAACCATTAATGAAGAGTTTGCAAAGGTCTTTGCAGATCAGGCAGATGTACTGCTGGCTCCGGTGGCTCCCTCTGTAGCTCCGAAGCTGGGAGAGAGCGGCAAGGCCAGCTCCATTGAAATGTATGTGTCCGACCTTTGTACGGTTCCCATCAACATTGCGGGTCTTCCTGCCATTTCCCTTCCCTGCGGAAAGGATGCGTCGGGACTGCCTGTGGGAATGCAGATCATCGGACCTAAGTTCTCTGAAGGAAAGATCCTGGACATTGCATGGCAGTATGAACAGAAAGCGGGCAATCCCTTTGCTGTGGAAGGAGGTGTGTCAGTATGAGATATGAAATGGTCTGCGGCATGGAGACCCATGTCGAGCTTGCAACAAAAACCAAGATCTTCTGTAACTGTACCACAGCCTTCGGCGGAGCCCCCAATACCCATTGCTGCCCCATCTGTACCGGACAGCCCGGAACCCTGCCCCTTCTGAACGAGAAGGTGGTGGAGTATGCGATCCGTGCAGGTCTTGCTCTGCACTGCACCATTAATGAGCACTGCCATATGGACCGGAAGAACTATGTGTATCCGGACCTGCCCAAGGCATACCAGATCTCTCAGTTTGACGAGCCTGTGTGCGAGCACGGCTATATTGAGCTGGACAGCGGAAAGCGGATCGGTATCACCAGGATCCATATCGAAGAGGATGCGGGAAAGCTGGTCCATGAGAACGGCTATACCTATATCGACTATAACCGAGGCGGAGTTCCGCTGATCGAGATCGTTTCCGAGCCGGATATCTCCAGCCCCGAGGAAGCAAGAGAGTATGCGGAGAAGCTTCAGCTGACCATGCGTTACGTGGGCGTTTCCGACTGTAAGATGCAGGAAGGCTCCATGAGATGTGACGTAAACGTATCCCTGCGTCCCGTGGGTACCACCGAATTCGGAACCCGTACCGAGAGTAAGAACATCAACTCCCTGGCAAATATCGTCAAGGCCATCAACCGTGAGATCGAGCGCCAGACGGATATCCTGGATTCCGGTGAGCAGGTGCTTCAGGCTACCATGCGTTATGATGCGGATACGGATGAGATCTCCATCATGCGTCTGAAGGAGAATTCCGATGATTACCGGTATTTCCCCGAGCCGGATATTCTGAGATTCATTATCCCGGCTGAGAAGATCGAAGAGGCCAGAAGAGCCCTTCCCGAGCTTCCCACCGCCAAGCTTGCACGATACATGGAAGAGTATGAGCTTCCCGAGAACAATGCAAGACAGCTCTATAAGTACAAGAAGGTCACCGAGTTCCTGGAGGGTACTGTTGCCGCAGGAGCAGGTGCCAAGAATACAGCCAACCTGATCCTCCGCACCATCTATTCCCAGATGGCCACCGAGGAGGATAAGGAGAACTTCGAGATCCCCACAACCCCTGCTCAGATGGCAGAGCTGGTAAAGCTCATCGATGAGAAGAAGATGAACTTCAACTCTGCAGCCGAGGTGCTGGTCAAGATGCTCGGGAGCGGCGAAAGCGTATCCGCTTACGTGAAGGAAGAGGAGCTGGCCGGTGTCAGCAATGATGATCTGGCAGTCTGGTGCCGTGAGGCAGTGGAAAATAATCCGAAGGCCGTAGAGGACATCAAAAACGGCAAGGACAAGGCCATTAATGTAATGTTCGGCTATGTCATGAAGATGTCCAAGGGCAAGGCGGATATCAAGGTTGCGGAAGGGATCATCCGCGATATCATTTCCAAGCTGTAAGGAAACCTTCGGCCCTTTCACTGTATTATTAATGTATATATTTCCTGTCACGGACCGGTTCCCATGGACCGGCTGTGGCAGGATTATTTTGTTACCGGATATTAGTTTCTTTCTGCATTCCTTCACAGGAAAATCACTCTTTGCTGCCGTTCTCAGACCGTAAGAGAAGCAGAACTCAGGCAAAAAATGATAAGTCAAAAGCAATCCATGGTCTTGCTATCTCGGAAAAAGAGGGTTATGATGTAAAAGGACCAATTTCGTTTTGACGAGTAAAAAAGTGTTTTCCACGTTGATGGATCACAGGAAGTGAGAGTGAAGTTCTATGAAAAAATGTTTCTTAATGGTTTTGATCATGGTCGGAGTTCTTTCTTTGTCGGTTATGAGGGTTTCCGCTGATGAGGAAACATCCGTATTTCTGAACGAAGAAGAGGCGACCAAGGTATATAGTACGGTATTGAGTCAAAGTGACTTTGTATACTATTTCCGGGAAAAGAATCTGACAATGTCTAAAGAGCAGATCATGCCTTTGTATGAATTCAGTATGCTGGATTATGCCTGGGATGATTCCCTTTCCCTCGAACATCAGATCTGTACAGAGCATTCGCAGGATAATACTACGGGTAATGTATATGCGGCCAGATTGAATTACGGCGATCATGAATATGCAGGTTATGTGGTATTTTGCGTGGAGAAAGGAAAGGGACATCTGCATTCCTTTGTTCCGTCTCCTCAGTATGATGCAACCCTCGGTAATACTGCTGCCAAGAATATTGCGGTTATCGATTATCTGGATAATAAAGATGTGATCATGGAAGCATTTGGCGAAGAACCCGATGAGAAAAATGTACGTCTGGTACATGAACTGGTTCTCGGATACGGTTTTTACATCTCATCTGAAGAAAAGGGAGATGTTTTTGTTTATGCAGGCTCCACATCCGGAGAACCGGTTTCTCCTGCGTTTTTATCCGGTCAGGAATTAAAGGATAAAGCTGAGGCAGAGCTGGAAAACTATCTGAACATCAAGACTACATTTGAGAATGCCAAGAAAAAATGGGAAGAAGAGCATCCTGATGAGCCCTTCAGAGGAATGGGTCCCATCGGAAGCACAAAATATCCTATGAACTATCTTGATGAAAAGATCGCACTGAAGGAACAGGAGACCGAAACAGAGTCCGTTGAGGAAACAGAAGAGACGGTTACGGAGGAAGAGACGACTCAGGTTGCCGAAAGTACGGAAGAGGCTACAGCCCCTCAGGAGAGCAAGCAGGATAACGGCATTTCTCAGAATAACGATGATGACACGCCCCTTACCACCTGGCTCATCCCGGGTCTTGCCATTGTATTGTTGCTTCTGTTCCTGGGAGCATATCTTCTGGTGAAAAAGAACAAGTAAAAAAGTATAATTAAAGAAGAATAAGAAAAAGAACAGGAAAAAGGAACAAGTCAAAAAGAGTGAACTGATCAGCCGAGAGGGCGGAAGGGAGGAAGTTCATGAAAAGAGTGATCAAAGCATCTGCGGTATTGATGGCAATCTATGTCGGCGGCTTTATTTTGGTGCTTGGCGCACTTGGGATCCCTTTCTGCGGAAATACCGGCCGGAGTAAAGCGGCAGAATCCGAGAAAGTCTGTACCTTTACCGTAACGCCCGTAAAACTCGAAGATACTCTTTCTTCGAAAAAGAAGGAGATCACCTATCGTTTTACCCTTTCCTCCACGAGCCGGGTTCAGATCCGTAATTATCAGGGAATGACCGGCGGAATGATCACCGTGGGATATCAGGCAAATGATGAGGTGATCGGTCAGCTTGATACGACAAAAGGAACTGCCTGGGATCATTATCTGATCGCCGGGGATTACCGTATTACGGTCTCTAATCCTACAGTCAAAAACGGCGGAAGCTACGGTAAGTATTCCTTTGAATGCTCGGCAGCTTCCTGCAATGATACGTTGGAGGAGTCTCTTTCTGCGAATGACAGCTTGACTGAGAATGCGGTTCCTCTCAAATTTGACCGGGATTATCGTGGCACCATCGCGGTAAATGAACCCGGAAGTTACAGTGATATCTATGTTGTTACAACGGATGTGGCGGGTCAGAAGGTTCAGATCGCTGTCTACTCCGACAGTGCCGATCTTCATTTTTCCCTTTTGGGATCGTCGCTAACCTCAAAGCTTTACAGCACAGAGATTAAAAGCAGAAACCCCCACGAAGAGTTGTCTGCGATGGATCTGACGATCAGCTTATCCACCCCCGGGGTCCATTATCTTCTTTTATCCACGGACGGGCCTGAGTCTGCCAATGCGGACGGTTCATATCAGCTTCGGGTGGAAAGGGGATATGAGTATGTATCTCTGGCGAGTATCCATCTGCTGAAGGGGGATTCCGTACCCCTTCTCTCCGAAGAGGATATCAAAGCTGCCGGTACTTCAGATCTGAACTGGGAGAACCGGGCGAAAGGGATCTTTTCCGTCTCCGATGGAATGCTTCACGGAAATTCCCACGGCTACGATGTGCTCATCGGCCGCGGTGTCAATGAGATCGGTCAGCTGGTAGAGGTTTCCATACCCGTAACAGTGGAGTTTACCGATGTCCGCTATAATTCCTCCGGTAAGAACAAGTACTATTATGATGCGGTTTATTGGGCTGCAGCCCATGGGATCACAGCAGGTGTAAAGGACAGAGACGGTGAATACAGACGTTTTGATCCTGAAGGAAAATGTACCCGCGGACAGATGATCTCTTTCCTTTGGCGTATGGCAGGCTGTCCGGAGCCGAAGAAGATCACGGATTATAGGGATGTCAAGAAGGAAGATTATTTCTACCTGGCGGTCAGCTGGGCACAGGAGACCGGTATCACCGGAGGCTATCCCGACGGTACCTTTAAGCCCTCAAACGACTGCACCCGTGCTCAGGCAGTAGCCTTCCTGTACCGTTTGGAAGGACAGCCCGAGATCGAGTCTCCTACGGAGTTCTCAGACGTAGCCTCCAAGGAATACTATTACAAGGCTGTTTCCTGGGCTCAGGAAAACAGCATCACAGGCGGTTATTCCGACGGCACCTTCAAGCCGCAGAATGTCTGCAGCCGAGGACAGATGGTGACCTTCCTGTACCGGTATTACGAGAAATTCTCATAAACATTATAATATGACGTAAAAATCGGGACTGCCGTGTTGTAGCGGCGGTCCCGTTGTTTTTTGTATTTATTTTCCTTTTTTTAGAGAACCACGCATTACAAGAAGGGTAAGGGGAAATGATACCACAAGTCCCACAGCCATGGAGATCAGAAATCCCGCAAAGCCGGGGCCGGCATAGGCCACGCAGGTGATGATACTGGGAAATGCAAAGGAAGTACAGTGTGCTCCGGCGATTCCGGCTACCATACCGCCTGCGGCTCCGCCGATACAGGCACAGAGCATGGCCTTGGGATTCGGAACGGTAACGCCGAACAGTGCCGGCTCCGTGACACCCAGTGCACAGGAAAAGGCCGACTGAAAGGCAATCCGTTTCTTTTCCTTATCCTTTTGCAGGATCCCTATTGCAAGAGAGGCACCGCACTGACCGTAGACCGCACCGCCCAGTAACGGCATGATCACGTCAAAGCCGTTTGAGGAAATGGCGGAGATACTGACGGGAACCAG
>JAGACB010000086.1 GCA_017614345.1 Lachnospiraceae bacterium | reverse complement strand
ATCACCTGGCGGCCTTCGTAGTCTACATTTCCCTCGCCGGGCTCCCAACCGTAGATATTGTTCCAGTACTGGCTGCTGTCCACAGGCATGTTGGAAAGGGTAAAGAACTTGTTCAGTTCATCAAAGGTAGCGGTACAGCCGGATCTTCTGGCGCTGACCACGCTGGCACCAACCTTCAGACTCTTATCGAAATGGGTGCTGTAGAACAGTCTCTGAAGAGCGGACATGATGGTTCCGTTGGCGGAGCCGTAGTAGACCGGAGCGCCGATCACCAGGCCGTCAGCCTCTTCAAACTTGACTGCCAGCTCGTTTACGATATCGTTGAATACACATTTTCCATTCTTGCGGCAGGTCTCGCATGCAATACAGCCGCGGATGTCCATGCGTCCCAGGAGAATGTTCTCGTACTCCACATTGTTCTTCTCGAACACCTGCTCCATCTCGTGAAAAGCCAGGGCAATGTTTCCGTTCTCCCTCGGACTGCCGTTTAACATCAATACTTTCAGACGTTTTTCCATGGTGATACCCCTTTCTTTCATTCCTTTCTTTTATTTCTTTCTTTTGTTACTTTCTTTTGCTATTTTCTTTTGTTACTTTCTTTTGTTACTTTCTTTTCTTTCTTTCACTGCTTCCTGTCTTTACTCTATGAATAATCTTATTATTGATCATTATACACTACCTTTAGGGAAAACGCTTCTTAAATGCTATGTTTTTATTACGATTTTTTGACATATCAAACAGAGGATCAAACAGAGGTTAAACAGGACGGAACTCTATGAATCAACGCCTGAAATCGAGTAAGGAAACAATCCACCTGCTCACTCGTCTCGTTACTTAAACAAAAAAAGCCGACTCCGGGGGAGTCGGCTCAAAAAACAAAATATATACCTTTAACGAGGATCCGGTTGTGGATCAGGCAAGCGCTGCTCCAAGCGCTCTGCACTCTTCCAGTTCAGACTCTCCGGGAGCATAATTTGCCATGACACTGTCTACAACCAGCTTAGCTCCGACCGCCTTGCAACGATCCTCCCAATCACGCATCCATTGGCCATCGCCCCAACCATATGAACCGAACAGAGCAATCTTCTTTCCGTTCAGAGATGCTTCAACCTCTGTGAACATGGGATCGAACTCGGATTCTTCCAAAACCTCTGCGCCCATTGCGGGACATCCAAAGGCAATTCCGTCATACTCTGCTACCTTTTCTTTGTTAAAGTCAGAAGCTGCAACAAGAACTGCTTCCGCTCCTGCATTGGCAGCACCCTCCACAACTGCCTGAGCCATGGTAAGTGTATTACCGGTTCCGGTCCAAAAAACTACTGCTACTTTACTCATTCTATTTACCCTCCTTGGGATTGTTTATATTTGTTTCCCGGAGAATGTGCTCGTCTTCAGGATCAACAACGATCAGATCCTCCAGAGATTTACCGTAAGCTGCTTGTTTTTTATATGCCTCCGCACAGCGCTTGAAACGATCAAATGTTTTGACAGCTTCCTCAGGATCACCGTATGATTTCCAGCAGCCAAGACATTTAACACCCCGACACGGATCCTTCATAAAACATTTTACATCATAAGGCGGATAACCGAGAAATAATCCTATCTCATGAGGAAAATCCGCATCTTCGTTCAAATGCTTTATCAACTGACACAGACACAGTTCCGGATCATTACAGCAATATCCTTTTCCGGACAGGATATCAACAGCTTCCGGAGTACAGAGATCTTTTCTCAGCCTCGATGGTCTGTACAGATATATCAGCAGGTTTTTTTCCGAAAATCTGATCGGAAGAAGTCTCAGACCTTTTTGGGAGATCCGATGATCTATCTCAGAAATCTCATTGATAACGGAAGGTCCGATATTCATCACGGAAAAAGCATTTCCCGTTTTCAGTCCCGCCAGAGTCGGTGCACAGTTCGCTATCATCGCCTCTTCCAGCATATAACAACAGCCTCTCTTGGTTAGCCTTTGCTAACTGTGTTTTATAAAACTAACCGCCCAAATACAGGCGGTTTTCCGTATAAAACAAATTCGTTGATTAGCCTCTGCTAACCAACGAACATACTAACAAAGATTTGGGGGTTTGTCAACTCTATTTTTTTATAATAGTGATTTTTTATCTCTCACTCACACAGGTGATCATCTCACCGTTCACGGTCAGAACCCCGAGAGTCTTACGCATTGCCGGAGATGCCGGAGGAATAAAGGCGGCGCTGACAATGTTCTTGTTCTCGATCTTTCCAAGGTTCGTGAGGCAGCATCCCTTTGCTTCCTCGAAGCCGAAGAACTGCTTGCCGATAAATTCGGCGCTCTTGCTCACAAACTGTCCCTTGGCAGCCATGAAAGCCGCATCCAGCACCTCCGGTGTCAAAGCGGCGTAGCACTGAAGGATCAGATACAGATCCTTAGGCGTTGCAACCGTCTTCTTCACCTTCTTATGAACTTCCTTGGCGATCACGCCCACCTCTTTGGACGGATCCTTGATGGTGATACTGAAAGCGGTGGAATAATTTCCCAACGCTCCCTTATTGTAGAAGGGCAGGCTGTCCCGAAGATCCTTGGCAATGATGATCTTGTCCGTCTTATCGTTGTGATACATCCGGGCCATCAGAAGGTCATTGACGGAAACGTTCAGAGACTTGCTCTCATTGTCCAGCTTTGCAAGATCCTCGGCGGAAACCCTTGCCATGCTGAACTTCACCACATCCTGCTTCACATATTTGTCCGCAAATTCGATATAACGCTGATAGGTCAGCGGAGTCTGATGCTCCATGGCCCAGTCTTTATTTGCCTTGTCTACCAGCT
>JAGACB010000085.1 GCA_017614345.1 Lachnospiraceae bacterium | reverse complement strand
TTTTATGTCGTTTTCTTACCATACTTACCGGTTCCTCCTTTCCTTTTCTTTAATCAAAACAGACTATCACAGGACGCAGCACGTCTCATCTGGTCCTATGATAGTCTTTTCTTCATTATTTTCTGTAGATGATCTCGTCTCTTCTCGGTCCGTTTGAAACCATGGTCACGGGAACGCCAAGCTCTGCTTCGATGGCTTCCACATAATCACGGCACTCCTTGGGAAGATCCTCGTAGTTCTTGATGCCGCGGATATCGCACTTCCATCCGGGGAATACCTTCAGGACGGGCTTTGCTTTTTCAAGCTTTGCGGTAGTAGGGAAATCTTTTACGACTTCGCCGTCGATCTCGTAGCCGACACACATGGGGATCTCATCAAGATATCCCAGTACATCGAGTACGGTAAGAGCTACTTCCGTGGTACCCTGGATCCGTACACCGTAGCGGGAAGCTACTGCATCGAACCAGCCCACTCTTCTGGGACGGCCTGTGGTGGCACCGAACTCACCCTTGTCTCCGCCCTTTCTTCTGAGCTCATCTGCTTCATCTCCGAAGATCTCGCTGACAAATGCACCTGCGCCGACTGCGGATGAATATGCCTTCACAACCGTGGTGATCTCCTTGATCTCGTAAGGAGGGATCCCTGCGCCTATAGCACCGTAAGCTGCCAGTGTGGAGGAAGAAGTAACCATAGGATAGATTCCGTGATCGGGATCCTTCAAAGATCCCAGCTGTCCCTCCAGGAGAATGTTCTTGCCGGCCTTGATCGCCTCATAGAGATAAGCAGATACGTCGCATACATAAGGGGCGATCATATCACGATATTCATGAAGGGTATCCAACAGCTCCTTCGGATCCAGCAGAGGCTGATGATAGAGATGCTCGAGAAGAACATTTTTCAGTACACAGACTCTCTCAACCTTCTCCTTCAGGATGTCTTCGTCAAACAGTTCGCTGACCTGGAAACCGATCTTAGCGTACTTATCGGAATAGAAAGGAGCAATACCTGATTTGGTGGAGCCGAAGGACTTGCCTGCAAGACGAGCCTCTTCATATGCATCAAACAGGATGTGATAAGGCATTACGATCTGGCAGCGATCGGATACCAGGATGTTGGGCTGGGGAACGCCCTGAGCAACCAACTCTGCCATTTCCTCAACCAGTTTGGGAATATTCAGTGCAACACCGTTACCGATGATGCAGGTTGTATGCTTATAAAATACACCGGAAGGCAGGATATGAAGGGCAAATCTTCCGTAATCGTTGATAATGGTATGCCCTGCATTTGCACCACCCTGAAAACGGATGACAATATCGGAATTCTCGGCAAGCATATCCGTGATCTTGCCTTTTCCTTCATCTCCCCAGCATGCGCCGACGATTGCACGTACCATAGCGTGTCCTCCTTAAACTCTGTCCCTGATATCAGTGTTATTTGACCGGGCCTTATGCGGCTTCGGTGTCCACCGGACAGACATTATTCTCCGTCTGTAACGGGCAGTTTGAACCTGTTACAGGCAGCCTATATATTATATAAGAATCTTGCAATGAAATCAATAGGGATTTCAGAAGCGGTTTCAGACCTTGATCTCGGAAGTTACACCCAGTTCAGACTCATATTCCTTCAGGATGGGACGGATCACGTCACGCAGGAAGGCTTCTGTCTGAACGGCGGCACGGCCGGTGTAACGGGAAGGATCCATGGTCTCCTGAAGCTCTTCCAGAGTCAGGCCGAACTTGGGATCTGCTGCGATCAGCTCCAGAAGGTTATTGTCCTTGCCTTCTACCTTCACGTTCCTGCCTGCCTCCATGGACAGCACACGGATCTCCTCATGGAATTCCTGACGGTTGCCGCCCTTCTTGGTGGCATTCATCATGATATTCTCGGTAGCCATGAAGGGAAGCTCTGCCATCAGGTGCTTTTCGATGGACTTGGGATAAACCACAAGGCCGTCAGAGATGTTGATGTAAAGATCCAGGATACCGTCTACCGCAAGGAAGCCCTCCGGAATGGAAAGACGCTTGTTTGCGGAGTCATCCAAGGTACGCTCAAACCACTGAGTGGATGCAACGATCATGGGGTTCATGGCATCTGCGATCACATAGTCAGCCAGAGAAGCCATACGCTCGGAACGCATGGGATTGCGCTTGTAAGCCATTGCGGAAGAACCGATCTGGGTCTTCTCAAAGGGTTCCTCCACTTCCTTCAGATGCTGAAGAAGGCGGATATCGTTGGAGAATTTATGTGCGGACTGAGCAATGCCTGCAAGTACGTTCAGAACGCGGCTGTCCACCTTTCTGGAATAGGTCTGTCCGGAAACCGGATAGCAGCCCTTGAAGCCCATCTTCTGAGCGATCATGGGATCGATCTTGTCAATGGTCTCCTGATCTCCGCCGAAGAGCTCCAGGAAGCTTGCCTGAGTACCTGTGGTTCCCTTAGAGCCCAGCAGGCACATGGAATCGATCACATAGTTTAAGTCGTCCAGATCCAGCTTCAGATCCATCATCCAGAGGGTTGCACGCTTACCTACCGTGGTAGGCTGTGCAGGCTGGAAATGGGTAAATGCCAGAGTAGGCTGATCCTTGTACTTCTCGGCAAAGTCTGCAAGACGTGCAATGGCATTTACCAGCTTCTTGCGGACCAGCTTCAGAGCCTCGGTCATGATGATGATATCTGTATTATCGCCTACATAGCAGGAGGTTGCACCGAGATGGATGATACCTGCTGCCTTGGGGCACTGTACGCCGTAAGCCTGTACGTGAGACATTACGTCATGACGGACGATCTTCTCTCTCGCCTCAGCCACATCATAATTAATGTCCTCTGCATGAGCCTTCAGTTCCTCGATCTGCTCATCGGTGATGTTCAGTCCGAGTTCCTTCTCGGTCTCTGCCAGAGCGATCCACAGTTTTCTCCAGGTGCGGAACTTCTTCTCCTGAGAGAAGATATACTGCATCTCCGGACTTGCATAGCGCTCTGAAAGCGGGCTGATGTAACGGTCGTATCTTTTTTCTGACATTTGGATTACCTCTTTCCTGTTTTTGTTTCCTCATAAAAGGCAGCCGAAGAATCGCTGCCTTGAAAAAGTCCGCCATATATACTAACTGATTTTGATTTTTTTGTAAACCACTTTTGAAAGATGTTCAGGCGTCGTATTCTCCGTATTCGCAACCTACGTTCTCCGCACGGATGTCATCGATCAGTTCCATGCCGCCCGGGCGTTTTTTGTACAGACGGATCCGGCCCACTCCGTTCCCGCCATTCCACAAACGGTTGTGAAGCTTCTTCCCGTCGGGAGACTCATAGTTTACGAAGATCATATCCTTCTTCAGGCATCTGACTCTCGTATCCATGACGGAGGTCTTATTTTCCTGACGTACATGCCAGTAGACTGCCTCAGGGGTTTCCCGGACTGTGAACCTGGTCTTTGTGCCGGTCCAGAACTTGGAGAAATTGTACTCGTAATGTTTTCCCTCATAGTAGAACGCGGAAAGGAGTTTGCGCTCTAAGGGGAAGCAATAGATCTTCGGCTTTCCACCGCCGATGTCGAAGACACTGTCATTCAGTTTTCGTCCGGTCAGGAGACTGGTCATGTTGCAGGAAGAAAGCCATACCCAAGGGCTGGTGAAGTTGCTGCCCCAGTTCTTGTCCGCATAGCCGTAGGAACGCTCGGGGATCACATGATAGGTTCTTCCGTTACAGATCACGGTTCCTTCATAGGTACTCTTCATGCCCTCGGCATGCCAGTACATCTCAAAGGCCTTCAGTTTCTGAAGGGGCTTGCTGGCGCCGTATCCCACGTTGAAGGGGATCACCTTACGGACCTTCAGCTTCCATTCCATGGTTCCGGCATCACACATCCATTCCGGATGACGTGCTGCCTGTTCGGGAGTTACGGTAATGCTGCCCTCCAGGCGGCTCTCTCCCACATAACAGTCTGCTGCAGCGATCCGGAAGGGTGCCTCAGCATGGATCTCGGTCTGTTTGATCCCGAAAAACCGGTGAAGCTGAACGCTGTTTTCACCCCAGCAGCCGGCCTTTACCATAAGATAGCTGGGCTTTCTGCCCTTCTTTTGGTTCTCCGGAAGCTGTCCGAAGACCGGGTCCTTCTCTCCCAGAGCCGGATTGCAAATGAAATATTCGATAAAAAACTGCTTTTCTTTTCCGTTCTTTGCATCGATGCCGGTAAAAGAATGCCACCACCAATCATAGCCCTTTCTTGCGAAAGGGCCGTCAAGCATCATTTCATTTCTTTGGATATCGTGCTTACTGAACATTGTTTTGTTCCTCTGTTTCATCCATGAGATGTGGTTATTCCCCGGTCTCTTCCGCCTCTTCGACAGAGGCTTTCACTTCTTCCTGTTCCTGCTTCGCACGTTGTTTCTTCCGGGCCCGGAGTGCCTTCTGTTCCTTCTTCTCCAGACGCTTCTGGATCCGTCTCTGCTTTTCCAGTTCCGGATTTCTGATGCCCTCAAGGGTAATGTTTCCGAACTTTCCGGCAAAGGCTCCGGCCTGAAGCATGATACTGATGACGATCTCCAGAACGGTAATGATCAGGATCGCATACCATTTTCCTCCCACGGAGAAGAAATTGTTCCAGGTATTCATAACGGTGGCAAACAGGATACATACCCAGACGCCCTTGCACATGGAACGGATGGTTCCCAGCATAAAGGTATTGCCGAGAAGAAGCAGATACAGAAGGATCCAGTTTTCCGTGGGCTTTGCGGCCCAGGAGACAGACAGGATCGGGATCTGCCATACGAGAATAACAAAGGAAATGACCATCAGTCTTAAGTTGAGCGGAAGCTCCGGCATGAATCTGGTCTGAAAATAGCCGCGCCATCCGATCTCCGTCAGACCGAAAGAAAACAGGGCAATGGGCAGATAGCTGATGGAAACCAGCATATTACCCGAAATAGTGATATTTCCGAGGAGTGCGTTTCCGAAGAAATGAACCAGAAACAGGGTTCCCGTGATCACGATGATCCAGGGGGATTCTCCTGCCAGAAACAGTTCCCATATGATATGAGACACTGCCTTTTTCTTATCCTTCTGCTCCAGAAAGAGCAGGATCAGTGCCGTTACCGCCGGGATCAGATTCATGACAAAATAAAGGATCATCGCCGTGGAACTGACCGCCTCTCCTTCCCTCTGGGCAAATGCCAGCCGGATCACCAGAGAAAGGACCATGGTCACGATATAAACCGAACCGATGAATGCCAACAGCATCCACTCCTGCTTCTCCAGAAGATTTTTCAGGTTAAGCGATTTTCCGCTTTGCTTCTTTGCCATTTCTTACTCCAACAAGTTTCATTTTCCGGTATTTTCGAAGATCCGGAATTGTTCTTCAAATGCTTCCAGACTCACGGGTCTGGCGAAATAATATCCCTGGAACATCTCGCATCCGAGTTTCTTCAGGAACAGCACCTGATCCAGAGTTTCCACGCCTTCACTGATCACGGGGATCCCGAGGCGGCTTGCCATGTTGATCATGACGTCGATGATGATCTTCTGCTTTTCTTCATTGTCGTAGGACCTTGAAAGGAACAGCATATCCAGCTTTAAGATGTCCACCGGCATATCCTTCAGAAGGTTCAGAGAGGAATATCCGCTTCCGAAATCATCGATCTCCAGGATGAAACCGGCATTTCTCAGCTGTTCGATGGTATCAAGCTTACGCTTGGAATCATTGACCATAACGGACTCGGTGATCTCAAGGCGAAGGCTCTTCGGATCAAGCTCATACTGAGCAACAAGGCCTGTGATCTCCGCATAGACATCCAGGAAGTAGAAATCCTTGGCGGAGATATTGACGGAAAGGTACAGATCGTCTCTGCCCGCATCCTTCCATTTCTTCAGGATCCGGCAGGCTGACTCCCACATATGGCGGTCAACCTTGGCAATGAGTCCGTTCTTCTCAAAGAGGCCGATGAATTTGCCGGGAGGCAGGAAGCCCTCCGTAGGATGGATCCATCTGACCAGAACCTCTGCACCTCTCATGACGCCGTCCGAATCCACCTGAGCCTGCAGATAAGGGATGATCTCCCCGTTCTGGATACCCTGATCTAAGGAGCCGGTGAGTTTCTGTTCCCAAAGGAGAGAATCCCGGAAGCTGTCATCATAATATGCCGCCCGTTTCTGATTATCATTTTTGATGGCGGTGATCGCCATGAACGCACGGTCAAAGATGACGGAAGGAGCCAGGTCGGTACTGCCCTTCACCTCATTGATGCCGATATGGATCACCAGCGGATACTGGATATCACCAATGTGATCGACTGCTGATAAAGCTCCGGCCATGATCTCCGGATCAAAATTGCTCTTACGGATGAAGACCGCAAAACGGTCATTGTCGATGCGGGCCACCAGGTCACCGTCCTTGCTGACTCCCTCAATGATCCGGGCCAGCTTGATCAGAACCTTATCTCCCATAGTATGGCCGAAAATATCATTTACCAGCTTAAACTCCTTGATGTTGGAGCCCAGAGCCAGATAAGTATCTGCCGGATGTTTGGTCAGTTTCTCCTGCACCAGACGATAGAACTCGTCACGATTTAACAGGCCGGTCAATGCGTCATGAGTTGCATCGTAATGCTCCCGAGCTCTGATCCGTTCTTCTTCCGTATGATCCCGGATCACCACATAGAAACCCGCCTGAAGTTTTTTCTTGTCATAGATCTTCTGATACTCCACGGAGTACTTCTTCAGTTCTCCGTCAAGGGTGTATTCAATATTTTTCTCAATATAATCGGTTGCCACCGTCTCCCCGGGGTTCAAAAAGGTTCCCACAACCTCATAGGCCTTTGTATACTGCTCCGGTTCCAGATCAAAGAGGGCAGCCGCTTTGGGGTTATAATAGATACAATCGTACTTTTCATTGAAAAAGAAGATCCCATCGGTGATGCCGCCAAGCACCCGCTGCATCATCTGATATTTCAAAAAGATCGGAGGATATTCCACCGCAAAAATATAGATCAGCACTCCGAGCAGACCGTAGCCCACCATGGATCGGTCAAGACCGGTACGGAAGACAATACAGCCCACCTGCCATGCCGACGTCACGATCAACGAAATGATGATCACCAGATATTTTTCCCGGTACAGCTCCGAAGTATGTCTCAGTTTGCTGAAATACATACTGAAGATACAACAGTAGCCCAATGCAGAAATGGCAAGATGAACAAAGTGGTACCAGTGGGATTCCACATAAAACTGATCAAACCTTCCGATCTGTTCCCGGATCATGAGTCCGAAAACGTGATGGAAGTAAGGATTCAAAAGAACGATCAGGGAATCGACGGTCATGACCGCCAGCCAGAACCATTGTAAAGGAGAACGATGAAAGGGAAAATCACAATAGATCGCCGAAAAACGGATCAGGAAGTAGATGACCCAGTTGGTACTGACAAAATAAAGCAGAAAGGCATAATCTGCAACCATCGGATCGTCGGTTGCAGCGATCAGAAGGTTGGCAAAGATCGGAACCAGGATCACGACAAGAAGAGGAAGGACCTCCTTAGAGATCGGCTTCCTGCTGCGAAAGGTTCTGATGATACATACCGCCGAAATGATCACGACGATGCTGAGAGCAATAACGATTAATTCCATACGCACCTTCCCCGGCGTATTAAGGATCACTTAACGCCTGTGCTGCCAAAGCCCCCCCGATCGGTTCCTTCCAACGCCTCGACTTCCTCAAAGAGGATCCGGGGCTGGTTCTTCATGATGCGAAACTGACAGATCCGGTCATTGATCCGGATCTCGGTATCTCTTACCGCCAGTGCCGGAAACATCCACACATCATTGTTCCCGCAATAACTGGCATCCACGATCCCGCAATGATTGGTCTGGATGATCCCGAAGTTCTTAAAGGTGGAACTGCGGGGAACAATATGTGCTTCATAGCCTTCCGGCAGCTGCATGCACACGCCCAGACTGATGAGACGGAACTCTCCCTTCTTCAGGACCACATTCTCCGCAGCCCTCAGGTCGATCCAGTCCGATTTTCCGTCGATGTAAGTCAGTTTCTCTATCTGATCCGATACATAACGGATCAGGATCTTCTTCATAATTTCCTGTGTTTCCTGCATATCAGCGCTCCCTTAGGATACTTCTGGCAACCGAAAGGCCGTTGGCGGATGCCTGCTGAAGGCCTCTGGTCACGGAAGCTCCGTCGCCGATGGCTCTGAGCCCCGGCATACTGGTGTGGAAATCCCGGTCCACCAGCACCTTGTTGGAATAGAACTTCACTTCCACTCCGTACAGAAGGGTCTCATCACTGGCGATTCCCGGAGTCACCTTATCAAGTGCAAAGATCATCTCCTGGATATCCACCAGGATCCGGTGCGGCAGTACCAGAGACAGATCTCCGGGAACCGCATCCTTTAACGTAGGGATCAGATTGTTCCGGCACAGCCGCTCCTCCGTGGTCCGGCGTCCTCTCTGCAGATCTCCGAAGGTCTGCACCAGGATCTTGCCGTCACAGAGCATGTTCGCCAGTCTGGCGATCTGCTTGCCGTATTCAATGGGAGTCTTGAAGGGCTCCGTAAAATGCTTGGACACCAGAAGGGCAAAGTTGGTATTGTCCGTTTTCATGTCCGCGGATTTATATGCATGGCCGTTGACTACGGCCAGTCCGTCTTCGTAATACTCCGTTGCCACCTCTCCGGAAGGGTTGGTACAGAAGGTCCGAACCTTATCGTCAAAGGTGGGGGTGTAGTAAACAAGCTTTGCTTCATAGAGATTCTTGTTCAGCATCTCCATGATCTCATCCCGGACCTCCACACGAACACCGATGTCGATGGTGCCTACCTTGGTCTTGATGTCATGAGCCCGGCAGATGCGGCAGAACCAGTCTGCTCCTTCCCGGCCGATGGCGGAGACCACCTCGGGAGCATAGAACTCTCCCTTCCGTGTCTTGACTCCGGTGACCCGGCCCTCTTCAAAGACCAGATCCTCCACCATGGTATCAAACAGGATCTCCACTCCCGCCTTCAGAAGATGCTCCTGCAGACGGCTGTAGATCTTATAGCCTTCCTCGGTTCCCAAATGGCGGATGGGACACTCAATGAGCTTTAAGTTGGCATTGATGGCACGGCGGCGGATCTCCCGGATCTCAGCCTCCTTGTCAACACCGTATACATTCTTGTCCGCACCGAACTTCAGATAAATGTCATCGGATTCGCGGATCAGTTTTTTTGCTTCGTCATAACCCAGGATCTCGGGAAGATTTCCTCCCACATCCGGAGAAAGTGAAAGTTTTCCGTCGGAAAAGGCTCCCGCTCCGGCAAATCCGGTGGTAATGGAACAGGGATTGCAGCCCACACAGACGGCAGTCCGTCTCTTGGGGCAGACTCTCTTTTCAATGCTCCGCCCCTTTTCGATCATCAGGATCTTCATGTCCGGACACTGTTCCTTCAGCTCATAAGCACAGAAAATGCCGGAAGGCCCTGCGCCGATGATGATGACGTCATACCGATTTTCAGACATGATCCTTACCTCCGGAAACCTTACTCCAAAAAGGGCAGGAAAGGGGTATCCCTCTCCTGCCCTCTTATAGTAGAATTTTACCTTAATTTAAGCGAAAAGTAAAGCAAAAAATGTTCATTTTGCTATGTTTTCTCCGCTTCAGGCTCTCTTAGCCTCGAGTGTAGCGCGGATCGCCTTGATAAAGTCCTCGCTGTTAACGGTTTTTACGTTCTCAAGAGAGGTGATCAGGGCAAGATCCTTGGTCATGGTTCCGTTCTCGATGGTCTCGATGGTGGCTGCCTCAAGGTCATCCGCAAACTTCTGAAGCTCGGGAAGAGAATCCATTTCCCCGCGCTTTCTGAGCGCGCCGGTCCATGCAAAGATGGTTGCCACGGAGTTGGTGGAGGTCTCCTCACCCTTCAGATGCTTGTAATAATGTCTCTGAACGGTACCGTGAGCTGCCTCGTACTCATACTTTCCGTCAGGAGAAACCAGCACGGAGGTCATCATGGCAAGGGAACCGAATGCGGTTGCGACCATGTCACTCATAACATCACCGTCGTAGTTCTTGCAGGCCCAGATATAGCCGCCCTCGGACTTGATCACACGGGCTACGGCATCATCGATCAGGGTGTAGAAGTAGGTGATGCCTGCCTCTTCAAACTGAGTCTTGAACTCCTGATCGAAGATCTCCTGGAAAATATCCTTGAAGGTATGATCGTATTTTTTGGAAATGGTATCCTTGGTGGCAAACCAGAGATCCTGATGGGTATCCAGCGCAAAACGGAAGCAGCTTCTTGCAAAGCTGGTAATGGACTTCTCGGTATTGTGCATACCCTGGATGATGCCTGCTCCGGTAAAATCGTGGATCAGCTCTCTTGTCTCTGTGCCGTCCTCAGCGGTATAGGCCAGCTCGCACTTTCCTGCTGCCGGGATCTTCATCTCGCTTGCCTTGTAAACGTCACCGTAAGCATGTCTTGCAATGGTGATGGGCTTCTTCCAGGTCTTTACGTTGGGTTCGATGCCCTTCACGATAATGGGCGCACGGAACACGGTACCGTCCATGATGGCACGGATGGTGGCGTTGGGGCTCTTCCACATTTCCTTCAGGTCATATTCCTTCACTCTGGCCGCATTGGGAGTAATGGTAGCGCACTTTACGGCTACGCCGTACTTCAAAGCTGCCATTGCACTGTCAATGGTCACCTGATCATCCGTCTCGTTTCTGCAGACAAGACCCAGATCATAGTACTCTGTCTTCAGATCGATAAACGGCAGTAACAGCTCGTCCTTGATCATTTTCCAGAGGATCCTGGTCATCTCGTCTCCGTCCATCTCAACGATCGGTGTTGTCATTTGTATTTTGGTCATGTTGATTCCTCCTCCGAAATTAAAACTATCCCCCATTATAGTCACCGGAGTGTGGTTCGTCAATCGGAAATCAACTAAGGTCGTCTTTTGATCAGGAAAATGAACACACCGAACAAAACCGTACCAAGCCCGAACAGACCCATGGCCATGATCCCGTTCCGGGGACTGATCCCCAGGATCGGAGGCTTCCCGGGTCCCTGGGAAGGCGGTGCTGCGGGAGTCACCGGGATCGTAGGGGTAGGTGTTGCCGACACTGAAGGAACGGGGGTTACGGAGATCTCCGGCACCGGGGTTACGGAAACCGTCGGTGTGGGTGTTTCCGTGACAGACGGTGTGGGTGCCTTAACAGTAGGGGTGGCTTCCGGCGTCAGACTCGGTACAGGAGTTTCCGAGGGTACCGGCGTCAAGCTCGGTACAGGGGTCTCTGAGGGTACCGGCGTCAGGCTCGGTGTGGGAGTATTCGACGGCACAGGGGTAGGCTTCTCCGATCTTATGATGGTAACGGATTGCTCTTTAGATTCCAGGTCTGCATGAGAGGCCACCTTCCGGTCGCCCTGATACAGGTCCTCAAAGATCACCACGGTTCTGCCGCCCAGATCGGAGGCATCATAGGAAAAGGGCATCTCAACGATCCCGTGGAAGCTCATTCCGTCCCGGACTGCCGATCCGTTCTCAGAAAGCTCCGGGTAGGTAAAGGTTTTCTCGGAGGTGATGACCTTTCCGTGATCCGTGACGGGAGCTCCGGTCTTTGCATCATAGAGAGTTCCCACGATCCGGTAGCTTACCCCCACCGTCAGGGATTCCAGCATCACCCGGTCGGTAACTCCCGCCTGCTTTTCCGCAAGCTGTTCATGGGTCCCGCTCTCATCATCCGTTGCCAGGGTGCGGATCCCGACGGCTCTTATGTCCGAAACCGTCACATGGGTGATCCCGTTTCCCATCGTCACAGTGAAGGCAGGGGCAATTTCATAACCCTCCGGGGCTTCCGTTTCCGTCAGATAATAGGTTCCTGCAGGAAGGCCGAGGATCACTTCCGCTTTGTTTGAAGAAGACTTCCAGCGGGCCACCTCCCCGCCTTCACTGTCTGTCAAAGTCAATTCCGCACCGGAAAGCAGTCTTCCCGTCAGGGCATCAGCCTTACCGATCACCAGCTCCGTCCGGCGGTTTAAAAACCAGGAGTCCGTATGGTACTTTTCGAGTTTCTCCGAAATCTCCTTGTCTGAAAGGAGAGGCAGATCCTTTTCGAGGGTCACTCCCTCCTGAGGGATCACGATGCCCATTTCGGTATCTGCCGCAGTCCGGATGGTCCGGTAGGAACCGTCTCTCAGGATCAGGTCTGTCCGGAGCATAAGAACACCGTTTTCTTCGGTCTGCTTCCGAAAGGCCAGAGCCAGATCCGGCACCATCTCAGCCCATTCCTCCGTGATCTCGGAGAAGTCTTCGTCTGCCCGGAGGTCCTCAAGAACCTTTGCTGCGGCAGGGGACAGTCTGACCCGGCTTCCGTCCGTAAGCAGGATCTCCCTGCCCGGATCCTTCGGATCATTTCCCCCAAGGCCCGTCACTTCCGCAAGATGCTTTTCAACGGTAAGGGTTCCGGCGGCCTCATCATCATAAGCATTTACCTCATCCCTTACAGTAACCTCATAAACGTACTTTTGAGCCGAGTAAAGGATCCCCTCCGCGTCTCCCGGCTCCTCGCTGATCACAAAACGGTAGGTTCCAAGAGCCGACCGGTCATTGCTGTCCGCCCGGAAAATGATCTCGTCAAAGGCAAAGGTTCCGTCCTCCGAATTCTGCACTTTCTGCGCCGGGATCTGCATCGCTCCCTCAGGCCACAACGTGTTTTCGAGAATGAAGGAGAACTTTCCGGCATCCATTCCGTCAGCGGGGTCAAACCCTTCCAGTTCCTTTTTCCCGTCAAACACCAGCCTTCCCTCGGCAAGGTAACCGTTTTTGAACCGGGTCACATAGTCCGTATCCGACAGAACCGCTCCCTTCTCATCCCGGATCACCGTGGTGAGACCGCCGTGTTCATCGTCCGTTACTTCAACGGTGAACCGGTATTCCGCAGGATCGTAGGAGACAAAAGAAACATTTCCCCTCCGCTCTTTCACGGAGAAGGTATAGAGCCCCGTCAGATCCGTGCCTTCCAGGGTGTTCTTCTCAAAGAAAAATGCCGGGATCCTTACCACACCGTTTTCATCATTTGTCAGCCCCTTCCTGCTCATAAGGGCAAGGATCTCCGCCTTTGTGCGGGTATCATTCGCCGTGGTATCTTCACAGATCACGTCAAAGAGAAACTCACCGCCGGAAAGGGTCTTTTCGAAGTCCTTTTTGATCTTCAGTTCTGCAGAGCCCTCAGCCCGGTAATAGTTTTTGAAAACGATCTCCTCTGCCTCTTCCTTTACTTCCGAAGGATCCGTTACTGTCGCTCCCTGTGCGGAAGCATTTTCCTTTGTCTTCTTGTACAGAGTTCTCAGTACACTGACACTTCCGTTGGCAGATGCCTGAACAAAGAAATTCAGTTCATAGACCTCTCCGCCGTAAAGGATCTCGCCCTTCTCTCCCCCTGTTTCCACCGAAACCGGGCCGGCATTTCCGCTGACCTCCGTAATCTCAAAGGTCCACCTGCCGCTCATATCCACAGAACGGGCGGGATCGAAAAGGAAGGTGTAGGGATACTCGAAGTGAAAGCTTCCGTCTGCCTCACAGCTTGCGGTCTGATCCGCAAAGTGGCCGCTGTAATCCACGGAGGGAGCCGCCGTCTGGGTAATGCGGAAGGTGAATTCTCCGGAGGTAAGGGTCCTGTTATTTCCCGTCACCAGGATCTTTCTGCCCTCCACTGTCTCAGAGGCGGAGCCGTAACGCTCATTGATCATCGAAACTCCGTGAGCCGCAGATTCATTTGCCTTCCGAAAATCCTCATAAGTGTTATAAGCATCCCATCGTTCGGAACGGACAAAGGTCCAGGAATCCCCGTCCGCAGACCGGTAATACTCCGTGCGGTGAACCACGCTTCCGTCGGAGGGATCCGTGCTGCTGACACAGCGGATCAGGTAATAGGAGGGATCCAGCAGATGGTTCTGCTCCGTCTGAACCTCCCTCAGAACAATGATCTTGCGATAGGTATGACCGGAAACATGTTCCGTCCGGAAGGTTTCCGTATGAGCCTTTCCGTCTGAAACCGTGAAGGTTTCGGCTGTTCCGGCAGCAAGACGGCTGTCAAGAAGGTCGGAATAATCCGTACCGCCGAAGAGATCCTCTCCCGCAGTCTGGGATAAGGGCAGGGCTTCGGATGCCGCATAGGCATAGGTTGCCGTTACCGGCTGACCGATATCATCCGTCTTGTTTACGCCGAAGCCCAGTACTTGACTCAGATCCGGCTGATTGTTCACATTAATGCAGAGGATCCCCTCCTGGACCGAGGTGTCCCGGATCCGCTGCCAGCCCTCTAAGGTCTTCTGGGCTTCTCCCAGGGTCTCGCTCCGGTAATAATCCACGTCGGTGGAGGTCACATTTCCCTTCCGGTCCAGAGTCACATACATATCCACCAGGTAATAGTCAGGATCCGGAAGATAGCTGATACCGAAGGAAGCCTCCACGCTCTCCTCCTTGAAGATCTTGTATCTGTGGGTGGTTCGGCCGGCCTGAAGGCCCTTCAACTCCGTACGGTAAAGCCAGAGACCCTTGCTTCCCGTGCGGATCCGGTTATAGCCCGTGCCTTCGGTCCCGGAGAAATTGTTGACACTTGAGCTGAGAGCTCCTGCCAGACCGGTGACCTTAAACACCGCATTTAAGGAGTGATCTTTGTCATTGTCGCCGTACTTACGGATCCCGGTGGAGACAGGGGCCGTTGTTTCGGTCCTGTTGCCCACAGGGACCAGGTGAGCAGCCAGAAACTCTTCTCCCGCAGCCCGGGACAATTTGGTCCATCCGGTTTCCGAAAGGGTATTGTTCACGTACCAGACGGTGCTCTGGGCGCCGGGCTTTCCGTAAAGGTCAGAGGAGCAGGAGACCTCCGCCAGATAATATTTTTCATCCGGGATAAAGGTAACATTATCCCTCTTACTCTTCACCCCCGTCTCATGATAGATCCGGTATTCCGTCAGGGTCTCCCCTGCAGGGATCCGGTGTCTGTTACTCAGTTGCTCCGGGGAATAGCCATCTGCCCCCGTAGTTACCGTACCAGGAGCCTCCCGGATGCTGCGGACAGCCTCACGGATGGTGCCGGAATAAGCGCTTGCGGCAAAGTCAGCCTCCAGAGGATCATCCGTTTCATTGCCGTATTTGTAGACTCCTGTCCGGAAACGGATCTCGGAGGAATTGATCTCGTTGGTGATCTTTAAGGTCAGGAGACCGTTCTCTCCGGTAACGGTCTGGGAAGATGCATCCTGCCATCTGCCTTCACTCAGAGCCTGAAGGGTCTCCGCCTTACCGTAGGAGGTCTCCCTTGTGACCTTCCCTTCACTAGATACCGTGATCTTCATAATGGCACAGTAGAAGGAGGGGTCCGTTTTCAGTTCCGCTCCGGTGGCAAGGTTTCTGACCCCTGCTTCCTTCAGGATCTTCGCATAATACCAGGTCCCCGGGATCAGGCCGGACACCTCGGCCCCTGCTTTTCCCGCCTCAATGGAATACCTGTAAGGAGAATTCACCGTAGATGCATTATCCCAGGACAGTGCGGCGATCCGTACCGCTTCCTTAGCCGTCTCCGCCGGATCTGCATTCCGGGTGCTCACCAGAAACTGCGCGGTGATGGATTCATCAACATTTGCCAGTTCCTTGTCAACTCCGCAGTACATGTTCCCTGAGACCCGAAGGTAAGGATCCCGGACTGCCAGGGCAAGACGTGAAGCATCCGCCATTGCCTGCCAGGTGGCATTTAAAGTCCCGCCGAGCCTGGTATCCGCAGACGCACCGGTCTTCCCGGCATAGTACACCGCACTGCTCTCCCCTGCTTTTCCCTTGTCCTTTGCCGGGGTGATCACCGCCTTAAATACCGTCGTATTTAGAGTATGGCCTGCCGGAGCCTTGGTCTCCCTCAGGTATACGGTCTGAGGTGCGTGAACATCCGCATCCTTCCCCAGATGAAAATAATCACTCCAGGCTTTTTTATCCTTCCACACATAGGTGAATTCTCCCTCCGGATCACCGGCAGCACGGGTCAGCACCACCGCATCCTTTGTACAGGCCGCATCCGAATACATGGTGAAGGCCGCATCGGAAGAAGGGGCATAGGTTCCGTCCTTCTGCTCTGCCAGCTTCACCACCCGGAGCTCTGCCGAACACTCTGCAGCTGCGGGAAAATGGATCAGAAAGAAGAAGGAGGTATTTGATTTTCCCATGAGTCGGTTGGTGATCCGGACTCCCGAATCCTTGGAGGCATCATCCACCACCCAGGTGGGATTCGAGACCGGTGTCACCGTCCCCTGAAGAGTCTCTAAGTTCAGCATGGCAAGCCAGGAGGAGTTGATCCCGGAGGAATACTTCTGAAGCCCCGAATAGACCGTACTGTATCTTTCAAGAGGCTTCATCCGGCTTAAGATCCCGGTCTTTTCATAAACCGCAGGATCATCATCCACCAGGACCGGAACCGCATTTGCCATCCGGGCATTCACCGTATCCGGGAAAGCTGTCGCAATGGCAGACATACAATCCGAAAAATACTTCATTACTCCGCCACGTCCGGAGCCGCTGTAGGGATAGGTTCCCAGAACGATCTGGGCATGATTTCCCATGGGATCGCTCCGTGTGATGATCACATCACCGGTTGACAGAAGGTCTTCCGAGCGCACACTCTGTGTGTCCGCATCCATTCCGGTATAGATGATCACTGCCTTCGGATCCCTCTCCTTCAGCAGGCTGCGATAGTCCTCCAGCCGGTCCGCATACCGGATGGTCAGAGGTTGTCCCTGATAACTCAGTCCCAAAGAGTGGTTTCCTATGGCATTGTTCCAGTCCGCCGTGGACCAGACCTCCTGAGTAGGGTAAGCCGAGCTGATGCCGGTGATCCCCGCATCCTTCAGGGCTGTCCAGATCAGGCCGGAGCAGTCAAAGGTATAACCGCTCTCCGGGCTTCCGTCACGTTTATTTTCCATCTCGTAACCATAGCCCAGATACTTAAGCGCAGCATTTGCCACCTTCCACCCAAGGCCGCCGTCCTCCTCGGCAGCCACCGGCATGGCATACGCGTTTCCGCTTCCGATCCCGGAAAATGTCAGTGTCTGCAGGATCACTGCCACTGCCATCATAAGGGCTGTCAACTTTCGCCTAACATGTTTCAGATCATTTTTCATAGATCGGGTACCTCCTCTTTTCTGTTTGTGTAATATTCACTCGACTGTTTGTGCAGAAGCAAAAAACAAGGCGACCGGATGATCTTTTCATCACCCGATCGCCTGATCTGTCTATCATTCATTTTCGTATGGTTCGAGCTTCGCCCGCCCCTGCATATGATACTCATCTCTGTCATAATCCCATTCTCCTTTCCCGAAAAGGGTAACTTTCTTCACACTCAGCGGTCCACATGTTCCTCCCATTCACCGCTGTCATACAGATCCCAGCATTCCTGCATGGTGGCCTGATAACGGGGATCAATGTCCATCACCGTAAAAACCGCCTTTCCAGTTTCACCCACGGCCACCGCTCCGCAGAAGTTCTCCCCTGCTCCTTCCGTCAGCAGGATCCTGTCGTGAGCCGGGCTGTTCTTCCAGTCATTCACCGCAGAAACCTCATCCGGCCTTGTCCAGGCAATGCACTCGCTTCCGGTATGAAAGCCGTAGGACCTGCCGTTTAAGAGAAATGATCCCACCTCCTCCGCAAAGTACTCCCTGTGGCTGTAATCCTTCTCGATCTCCGACAACCGGATCAGCAAAAGCCTGTAGACTCCCTCATCCCAGCAGATCACCTCCAGTCCCTGCTCCTTCCGGTACTCATTGATCCGGCCAAATGCAGCTCTCGAAACCCGGTATGCATCAAAGGCAGCCTTCGTCTCTCCCTCCGTCACATCCGGAACCGGAGTCGGCGTCAGTGTGGGAACTGCTGTCGGCGTCACTGCCGGGGGCAATGTCGGTATTGGTGTAGGCACCGCTGTCGGGGTTACATTCGGCTTTACTTCCGAGGTTTCTTCCCCCGGATCATCTCCTTTTTCCTCACTGCTCTCATCGGCAAAAACAAACAACCTGCAGTTGACCTGCCTCACGATCCGTTCTCCGCCCAGACCTTCCAGCGTCACTTCTGCCTGAAAGCGTTCGGAGGGGATCCTCTCCGGCTTGACGGAAAGCACGGTCACCGGTGTCATCAGAGTTCCTGCCGCATCCACAGGTTCAAAGTAGAATCTGTCCGGATCTCTCGGGGCATCCTTCGGAAGAATGGCCACTCCGGTAAAATCCTCCGGATTCAGACGGTCTCCGATCCGGTAACCGAAAAGATTCGGGGCGGTAACGGAATAATCCAGAACCTCGGGAGGCTCTGACTCTTCTGTTTCCGCCGGTTGATCTCCGGTGTCCGGTCCGGGTTCCTCCCCGGTGTTCGGTACAAATTTCTCCCCGCTGTCCGGTTCAGGTTCTTCTCCGGTGTCCGGTTCAGGTTCCTCTCCGGTTTCTTTGCCCGGATCATCCGTATCCGAAGTCTGCTCTTCACTCCCGGCTTCCGTCACCTTCAGATCCTGCCGTTCACAGGCACAACCGGTCAGAAACATGACCAGAAATATCACGGAAATGAACGATGTTACAAACCGGGATATTTTCCAAAATGACGGTATGATCCGGAACCTTTTGTATTTGTTTCTTATTGTTCATCCTCCCCTTTCATCATAAGACTTTTTCGGTGTCTACATCCTAGAACAAAGGGGTTTCAAACGTCAATAGAATTCACCGAATTGGCTTAAGCCAATTCGGTGAATTCCGAAAGTACGATCATATGAAACTTTTTATGTTGTCCCGGTCTACCCGGATCGCCTTCCCCAGAGAGAAGGAGTAGATCCAGCATTCGCTGACCGGGCGGTTCAGCATCCGGGAAAGAGCCAGGGAGTAATAGAAAAGCTGCGCTTCGTAGCGTTCCTTCAGCACCTCTTCACCGTCCTCGGGGGATACCCGGTCGGTCTTGTAGTCCATCAGGATCACCCGGTCCTCTTCCAGGAAGTAGGCGTCGATCTCTCCCTGGACCATGATATAATTCTGATCCTCCCGGATCTTCAGAAGGTCTTCCTTCCAGTATTCCCCGGGCCCTAAGGTAATGTCATGAAGATAATCCTCCATGGTAAGTCCCAGGAAAAAGGGTTCCTCCTTAAAGAGTTCTCCACGGGCGGAGGACCTGGCCATCCGCTTTCCGAGAGGTGACTTCAAAAACTCCCGGATGGATTTTTCTTTTACCAGGGCCACCTCCCGTTCCGTCAGAAGCCCCTCGGATACCAGCCGGTCAAGCTCTTTTGTAAGACCGCCCTTCTTTCCGGCAGCATCAAGATCCAGCCGCTCCAGCACGTGGTGGAAGGCAGTTCCCCGCTCTGCACCGGAAGCGGACAGATAAACCCGTTTTCCTGCCTGCTCTTTCTGCTTTGCAGCCGCCTCCTTCGCTTTGTCTGCCTTTCCGGAAAGGTCTCCCGCCGTTTTATCATCCTTCGCTGAGACTTCCTCTCCTTCAGGCTTTGCAGCAGAGGCTTTCACCTTCTTCCGCACCTTTCCCGAAGGATCCACCAGAAGAAACTCCGGAACCGGAAGCTCCGCCTCTTCCCGCTCGGTCTCGAAGACAAAGGTCTCCTCTTCGCCTTCTTCGGATTCCTCACGGAGACGGTGGATCGCATCATGCTTTAGGACGGAAACCGAAAGATTGGCTCTTTGATTTCTCTCTGCCTCATAGGGGTAAATGAATCCGTAGTATTCCCGGATCCTCTCTGCCGCCTCTTTGTATTCTTCACTTTCACGAAGCCGGGCAACTTCGGGATCATTTTCCTCTTCAGCATCAAGGGCCGGATCATACCTTCGACCCTCTGCGCCGGAGGAACTCTGTTCCTTCTGCATTGCCTTCAGATCCTCGGCAGAAAGTGTCAAGCCGTTTTTCTTCATAACGGTGACCACCATGTGGCATTCCCCGCCGTCTTCCTCCTCTTCCGTAAAAATGGGTTCGGTCAGCTCCGGGTAAATGGTTTTCACCGTCTGATAAAGCTCCCTTTGGGGAAGACCGGCATCCAAAAGCCAGTCCAGATAAGTAGGCCCGGTGCCCACGATGCGGCTGACAAACAACGGATAACCGGGGACTCTGGCCAGATGATCTTCCAGGCGGTCGGAAAGCTTGTCGCAGGCCGCCGTCAGGAAAAGATACTCCTTTGCACGGGTCATGGCCACATAAAGCAGGCGGATCTCCTCCCCAAGGGCCTCACGTTTTTCCGCTTCCTCCCGGATCTTTCTTGCATAGCCGGGATATCTGGTGTGGATCCTGCGGTTCTGATCCTTCAGGTATATACCGCTGCCCGGATCCGCCAGCACCGCTTCCTTACCGAGACCGGTCATGGAATGGAAGCCGTGATCTGAGTCCGCCACAAATACCACAGGGTATTCCAATCCCTTACTCTTGTGGATGGTCATGATCCGGACCGCCTCACCCTCTCCCGTGGACATTTCAGAGGACGCAAAGGTCATGTTATTGTCCCGGATCAGCTCCACATAACGGATAAAGGAAAACAATCCCGAATAGGAGGTTCCTTGGAATTTCAAGGTCTGATCCAGAAGGAAACGGACATTTTTCATCCGGAAGGAACCGCCGGGCATGGCACTGATAAATGCATCCAGCGACCGTTCACGGAGGATCCGCGAAAGCAGGTCATGGATGGGCAGAAAGGTGCTGAGTGTCCGGTAATGACTCAGCGTCTCCAAAAACAGGGCCGTCTTCTTCTTCAGCCCTTCAATATCATTTTTCGTATGGTTATCGGCCCCGGCAGAATTCTTTTCAGCCGTCCCCGTACTTCCTTCGTCGTTTGAGGTAAACATCAGCAGCCGGTCGTAGAAGGTTCGTTTTCCGGCTTCGGTCCGGGTATTCAGACGGATCAGCGCCATTTCCTCATTGGTAAAGCCGAACATGGGAGACAGCATCACATCCGCCAGAGGGATATCCTGACGGGGATTGTCGATGATCCGGAGAGTATCCAGAAGCAGGGAGATCTCAAAGCTCTCCAGAAAAGTCTTGTCGGATTCGCTGACACAGGGGATGCCGTACTGCAGCAGGATCCTGGAAAATATCTCTCCACGGCTCGCCACAGAACGCATCAGGATCAGGATGTCACTGTAACGGACCGCGCGTCTCTGATCCTTTTCCCCGCTGATGCGGTAAGGACTTTTCGGATCCGTGAGCTCCAGGATCTTTTCCGCGATCATCCTGGCCTCCAGCTCACTTTTTTCCTGCTCCTGAAAGGGATCCTCAAAAGAAGGATCCTCA
>JAGACB010000084.1 GCA_017614345.1 Lachnospiraceae bacterium | reverse complement strand
TTCCTGCAGACCTGATCGGCCGCCGAGTTCTGTGCGTTACAATATTCGCAGATCCAGTTGGCTTCCTTGGACTCCTGGTCCTTCGAAACCTGTTCGATCTGATTCGGATCAATGAAAAATTTGGTTCCCGGCGGGATCGGTGCAGCACAGTTGGGACAATGCTTCACATCTCCCCGGTTGACCGTTCCGCAGCTCTCACATTTCCAGTAACCCCATACGTTCATAGGCGTTCCCCTCCATGTCCTCTTGTTGCAACAAAAACATAGTTTTATTATACCCGATTTCGGGCTTTTCGCAATCACTTTTCACATCACAGCCGGCCTCTCCCGTCCACAAAGACGTGGGCTTCGGACAGGTTCATTTTCCTGCGCTCTCCGTTCTGTTTTTTTCCATATCGTGATAGACTTTTGACCCTCTTTTATGTTATAGTAGAGGGTACAGGCGGGGAAATGACATGTTCCCGCCGAGTGCAAAATCATGCGCATGGAAGGAGTGCTTCTATGATGGATCTGTTCAAAGTATATTACAGCCCCGTTGACGGGGAAGGAAATAATGATACAGCGGCTCTGCCTGTTAATAACGCAGAGGCTGCCGCTCCCGAAGCTCCGGTTCAGCCTGTTGCTTCGGCTCAGGCGGATGCATTTTCCGCTCAGGCTGACACCGCTCAGGCAAATGCTGCATCCGCTCAGGGCTCCGCTGCAGGAACTGCTGCTGAAGGCACCGCTGCTCCTGCTGCCGACGGAACCGCTCAGGCCCCTGCCGAGCAGAAGCCTCTTACAAAGGAAGCCATCGAAGCCGGTCAGCAGACCACCAAAATGGTCTTTGACTACGAGCACTTCGATTATGAGACCTGCCTCAAGCAGGTCCGTGAGGGCATCAAGAAGCCCAATATCTTAGTCTGCGGCGGAACCGGCGTGGGCAAGTCCAGTCTGATCAATGACTTCTTCGATTTCCATGAGGAAGAAGCTTCCGTTGGTCACGAAGGCCGTCCCAAGACCGTGGGCGTAAGGCTCTACGCTTCCGAGGAATCCACCGTGAACCTGTACGATGCCGAAGGTTACGAGATCGGTACCGAAAAGCAGGCCCGTTATTATGAGGAGATCATCGGTTTCATCGACAAGCTCCGCAAGGAATATCCCACCGAGATCGAAAAGCATATCCACGAAGTGTGGTACTGCATTTCCGCCGGAAACAAGCGTGTCTTCGAGGCTGACCGGAACGTGATCCAGGCCATCAGCAAGCGTAAGATCCCCATCATGATCCTGATCACCAAGGTAGACCAGGCAGATGAATACGAGCTTCTGGGCTTAAAGAGCGAGATCCGCAGTATGTTCCCGGGCATTGCCTGCTTCACCTACTCCACCACTCTGGTGGGCTTGGTACCCAAGGCCGTTTCCGATCAGTACGTTCAGAAGGAAGCCATCAGCAACTGGGCCGTTGAGCATCTGGAGGAATCCCTTCAGCAGGGTCTCATGTCCTCCGTTAAGGGCAGCATCCGTGAAAAACGTGATTATATTGTCAAGAACATTATCCCGAAATATGCAGCCATGGCAGCTGCAGCCGTGACCACCACATCCTTTGTTCCGGTGCCCTTCACCGACTCCGTGGTTCTGATGCCCATCCAGATCAAGATGGCCATGGACATCTTAAGCTTCTACGGGATCCGCTCCAACACCGGCCGTTTAGTCACCGGTCTGATCCAGTCCAGTCTGGTCTCCACCGTAGGACGCTCCCTTTCCGCGAAGCTCCTGTCCGTGATCCCCGGCATCGGCACCGCAGCCACCTGGGCTATCAACACCACCGTTGCCACCTCCGTGACAGCGACCCTGGGCGCCTCCATTTGCCTGGTTACCGAGCAGTATCTGAACCAGTGCGTGACCAAGAACGGCACACCTACCATTCCGTTCATGGAATTCTTCACCACCGAGCGTCTGTCTCAGGCCCTGAAGATGATCCAGTCCGGCACCTCCGAGTTCAACTTAAACAACATCCTGAAAAATGTTGCCACCAAGAAGGCTGCAGAAACACTCAAGTCCGGCCTGGGCGGTCAGAGCAATACCACGTTCCAGTGATCTGCGCTCACTGCTCTCATTTGCCGAAGCCACAGGGCTTCATTCAGTGGCTGTGAAAATCATTACATTCAGTGGCTGTGAAAGTCATTACATTCAATGGCTGTGATAGCCGTCATAAGAATCCAAAAATCCGTAGGGGAAAGAAAAGAGATTTTCTTTCCCCTCTTTTGTTCTGAGGGAAAATGTATTAAAGCATTCCGCCACGCTGAGATTCTTTTCCTTCATATAAGAAAGCATCTGCTCGTTCTGATCATTTTCCAGAAGGCGGTAGACTGAGGGCTGATCCGGAACCAGGTGGACCGAGCCGTGATCGGCGATGAAGCACCCTTTGCCCGTTTCGTCACGCCCCTGCAGGAGATACAGAGTATCCCCGGCCGCTCTCGCACTCTCCAGGGTCACACCCCTCGAGGCCTGCAGCAGCGCCACTTCACCCACAAGGCCGCCGCCGTCCGTCACATACCGCCAGCCCCGGTTAAAGCAAACCACCAGCTCCAGGCTTGCGTACTCCGTACAGAAATTGAAATCTCCCGACGAATCCATGAAGCCCGCTGCCGGTCCGTGACCGTACTCCGGGACAATGGCATTGTCAATGGCGATGCGTTTTCCCACGCCGTGAGGCAGGGCCTGCAAAGCCCGGGAGCCGGACTTCCAGGGAAGCTCCGAGGTTCCGTTATTTCCCGAAAGGGTATCGGCAGGTTGCTTTGAGAAAGCTTCGCCGGTCTCTTCGAAAGATTTTCCTGCCAAAAAGGCAGTTGTTTCGCCGGTAGGATACCATGCAAAGCCGCCGTTTTCTGCGGGAAGGCTTGCAAGAACCTCTCTGCCGTTTTCATTTTTCATTTTACTGCTGACGCCCAGAACGGCCGTCACATGATCCCGAAGGCCGCAGGCATCCACTGCAGCACAGACCGTCAGGTCCATGGAAGCACTGCAGACATAGATCTCCACGCCGTTTGCGGAAAGGGCCTGCATCAGTTCACGGATATTTTCCGTCACATAAACGCCCCGGGTAATGGTGGTGCTCCGCTGCCCGGTCCGGGAAGGGATCAGGGAAGGATCCGGGGAAACCACCGTCACATAAGAGCTGTCCACCTGACAGTAATGCTGAAAGCACTGCACCGCCAGACGGTAATACTCTTCCCGGGTCATGCCCGTAAAGGCGCTGTGGAGCCAGAAGCAGCTGACGTCCGAGCTCTCCGTGGAGGACACCCTCGAATAAAGCGCCTTCATTTTCACAAGAAATTCTGTATAATAGGGATCCTGCCAAAGCCTCTCGGCAGTTGCATCATCCACTCCCGCCGGCGTAAAGGGCCCGTAGGTCTCCCAAAGTTTTGTATACGCCTGAGTGATATCCTCGATCCAGTCGAGTTCGGTGAGCCCCGCATCGTCCGGCACATCTGCCCTTTCAAGAGGGTCCGTCAGCGCCTGCCGCAGCCCATTCGGATCCACGGCAAATGCCATCCGCTCCGCCTGGTACACCAGCATCATCACCTGGGTATCAAAGATACTGCAGGTATTGTCAAAGTCAAAGACCACATAGGTTCCGTCCTTCTCCCCGCCCCCATGCAGGGTCATAAAGTCATTCAGCCCCTGCTTCACATCTGCCGCCCAGTCTTCACGGGTCAGCAGAACAGGCTGCTTCTCCGGTTCAGGGGAGGTGGGGGATTCGAATTCGGTTTCGGTTTCGGATTCAGATTCAGATTCGAGTTCGGATCCGGATTCAGGGTCTGATGCAGGCTCGGATTTATTCTCAGATTCTAACTCCGTTTCATGGTCAGAGTTGTTCTCGGATCCTTGCTCTGTTTCAGATCCAGCATTACTGTCAAATTCATGCTTTGTTTCAGATTCAGAGTTGCTCTCAGAGCCAATATTAGTTTCCGATTCTGATCGGGATTCTCCGTCTGACTCAGACCCGGAAGCAATCGCCTGCTCTGAGGTCCCAGAAGAATCTTCTTTTCCTCCGCCTTGAGGAGCACAACCGGAAAGCGAAAGAAGGATCATGGACAGAGCCAGGAAACATGCCAAAGCTTTGGGAAGTTTCTTAGCCAACGCTTTTGTCAGCGTTCCGATTTCAGTTTTTCTTGTCACTTCTCTTTCCAAATATCTCTCCTCCTTCCTGATCTTTCTTCAATACAGCGATTATTGATATTTCTTATTATCCGCTGTATAAAAGCCGTCTCCATCTCGGAAATTTCTCTCCCAATACAGCGATCATTAAGTTTCTTATTATTTCGCTGTATTAAGGCCGTCTCCATCTCGGAAATCTCCTTCTAAATACAGCGATTATACTAGTTTCTTGTTTTTCGCTGTATTTAGGCTACGCCTCACCCCAACCAGTACCGACTTGACTACGATTTTGGAATTCTCCCGGGGTTCCGTAGTCATAATTCGGACCGGTTTTCAGAGTCTAAGTGATCATGACTGCGTATTCTTATTATTCTTCTGTTTCCGTAGTCACAATCCGAACTACCCTTTCAGTTCTCGGCAACTCTTGACTACGAATCTTGATAGTTTTCATTTTTCCGTAGTCATTCAGATTTTATTCCGGTCGGATCATGATCGACCTAACTACGATTTTGAAAGTTTCTTATATTTCCGTAGTCGAATGCCGTATGCTCCATCACTTTCCAAACAGCCCTGACTACGGAAACAAACTGTTTCCCGGTTTTCGCAGTCACAAGCCAAAGTCTCCATCAATTTCGAAACAAGGCCTGACTACGGAAAAAATATTTTCCCAAGTTTTCGCAGTCACAGGCAAAAGCCTTCATCAACGACGAAACATTCTCGACTACGAAAAAAGAAGTTTCTCGTTTTTCGCTGTCAGAACCCCTTCTCTGCCAGTTCCCGCACCACGTTCCGGTAAAAGTCGGTGATGTCCGAGATCTCGAACTCATTTTTCGGGGGTTTGCGGGTAAAACGCATCCGGCGCATGTCCACCTCATCGCAGTGGGAGATCCCGCGGTTGGTGGTGCTGTGGAAATGTCCGCGGAAATTGGTCCAGCGGACGGCGTCCACCGTCAGAAGACCGTCATTTTCCCCTTCGATCAGGCGAACAAAGAGGTTGGGGAACCACATGAAAATGTCCCCGTAAAAGGTCTTGCAGGTGAAGCCGTAGCTCTGGTAGTAGATGCCGGGGACGTCCGGATTGGCGTCATTAAAGGCCTTGGCGTTCTTAGTCTCAAACAGCTTGATGCACTTGTAGGTGTCCGGCTTCTTGTCGCCGATGATCATGAACCACAGGTCACAGACCTTGCAGCCCACCTTCACGGGCCAGGCCGGAACCTTTAAAAGAAGGTCCACCGTCTTCGAGCCGTTGTGAGGCGTATTAATCGTAGTCAGGGAAGCCACACGATTGCTCCGTTGTAAAGAGGTGATCGCATAGCGCATATCCTGGCCGCCCTTGGAATGGGCAATCACATTGAACTTCTCGATGCCGTGCTCAGCGCAGAGCTTATCGATGCGCTCGGCAAGATACTCGCCGTTGGTCTCTGCAGCGCCGTTGCTGTCCTGCAGGCCAAAGTAAACATCGCAGCCCACTTCCTTTTGGATCGCCTTCGGGATCCGGCCCCAGTAGCACAAAAGCTTGTTGTCGCGAAAGCCCATGCCGTGAACCATGAGCACGGGATACTTCAATTTATTCGAAGTACCGCCGTCCTCCCGGGCACGTTCCGGTGAAGTCACGTTTCCAACATTCGGGCCATCCACATTCGTACCTTCCGGTTTTATTTCTTCATTCGTATTTTCCGGTTTTAGTTCGGCATTCGCATTCTCCGGTTTTATATCCGTATTTTCACCCATAAACACTACTCCTTTTCTTCATTTTTTTCCTGTAATATTCTTCGTCCCTGTTCAATTACTTATGACCCGCTCTGTGTTCGACCCCGTCTGTTCTTTCGAGCATCTTCTCATTCTATTCTTCTCACCACTCTCGTATTGTAACATTCCCACAACCCATGTTCAATAAAGATACTGAGGATTTCCTTACGATTTCCTGTCTATTGCATCGATATTTCCATTGACTTCTCCCTTTTCTGTGATATACTGACAAATGAAAATCGAATACGGGAATGATGTTCTCCCACGGGTAACCGAAACCGCTTTCACAAGCTGATGACTTCTGCATAACGCCGTTTTTTGCGGCGTGTTTACCATGCACCTGTTGTCGGTTTTTTTATTTTGTCCGGAGGTAAGGAAAATGTTGTTATCACTTGCACTGATCTTTCTGGTAGGGCTGTCGGCCGCTGCCGTCTTTCAGAAACTGAAGCTCCCCCGCATCATCGGGATGCTGGGGACCGGGATCCTTTTAGGGCCCTATGTACTGGATCTTCTGGATCCGCAGATCCTGGGGATCTCGGCAGAACTGAGGCAGATCGCCCTGATCATCATCCTGATCCGGGCGGGGCTTACCCTGAACCTCTCCGACTTAAAGAAGGTGGGGCGTCCTGCGGTACTGATGGCCTTTCTGCCGGCCTGCTTCGAGCTGGCAGGCTATGTGGTCTTTGCGCCCCTTCTTCTGGGAGTGAACCGGATCGAAGCCGCTGTGATGGGTGCGGTCTTAAGCGCAGTTTCCCCGGCGGTGGTGATCCCGAGGATGGTGAAGCTCATCAATGAAAAGTACGGCACGGAAAAGAGCATTCCCCAGATGATCCTGGCCGGAGCCTCCTGCGATGATATCTTTGTCATTGTCCTCTTCTCCACCTTTGTGGCCATGGCCCGGGGAGAACGGGCAAGGGCGCTGGATTTCCTGAACATCCCGGTCTCCATGACGCTCGGGATCCTTCTCGGAACCGCCGCAGGCTTTCTGCTCTTCTTTCTCTTTGAAGCCACCTTCCGAAGAAAGCAGGAGATCTCCGGCAGCATCAAAACCATTTGCCTTTTGGGCACCGCCTTTCTCCTGATGAGCATCGAAAACCTGGTCAAGCCCTACGTAGCCGTGTCGGGGCTTCTGGCGGTGGTAGCCATGGCCTGCGTGATCAAGCTGAAGATGGTCCGGCCGGTGACGGAAAAGCTTTCCGGCAAGTTCGGCAAGCTCTGGGTGGGTGCGGAGGTCCTGCTCTTTGTCTTGGTGGGAGCCGCCGTAGACATCCGATACACTCTGTCGGCCGGTCTGTCGGCGATCCTGATGATCTTTCTGGCACTCATTTTCCGGGCTGTGGGCGTATGCCTGTGCCTGGCCGGCACCAAACTGACCCTGAAGGAACGTCTTTTCTGCGTCATTGCATACCTCCCGAAAGCGACCGTTCAGGCGGCCATCGGCTCCGTTCCCCTGTCCCTGGGCCTGCCCTGCGGGCAAATGGTCCTGTCCGTTGCCGTCCTTGCCATCCTCATCACCGCCCCTTTGGGAGCCATCGGCATGGATGCGACCTACAGGCACTTCCTGAATTCGGACAGGTAATTCAAGAAACTTTTTTTCGTGCATTCCCACAAAACTTTTTTTGATAATTCTTTCAAAAAAACTGTTGTTTCTTGTGATTATGTAGTGTACAATAAATCTGAGTATTTATGTCCTCCGGTGGTTCCCTGACCAGAAGGACAGATATGATGTGGATCGAGCATTTTCCGGGCCGGAGGACCGGACGGGAAAATGACCGAGCAAAAATGAGTGAAGAAAAGGGGAAAGACGATGAGCAAAGACGATAAAACCATCACCGGTTCCCAGGAGTCCATTCAGGCGAGACTGGCGGCTTTGAACGCCATGATCCATAAGACCAAGGAACCTGAACCGGTACAGGAAGAACCTGTGATCGAAGCTGCCGAGAACACGGTGGAAGTGACTGCTGCAGATCAGATCGAACGGGCTGTATGGGATACCCCGGAGGAGGTTTCGACTGACGGAACCTCTGCGGAAGGTGAGAATACAGCCGCAGAAGCTCCTGCAGAGGAAGCTGCCTCAAATGAAGCAGCCGAGGAAAATGCTGAAGCAGAAACTGCAGAAACTGCAGAAGCCGCTCCCGAAGCAGAAGTTGCCGAAGCCGCTGCTGAAGTTGTTTCCGAAGAGGTTTCCGCTGAAGCTGAAGCTGCTCCCGAAGCCGCAGCAGAGACAACTCCCGAAGCAGATGCTCCGGAAGCTGCCGCTGAAAATGCTGAAGCAGTGACCGAAGCTTCCGAAGTTGCCGAAGAAGCAGCTGCCGAAACTGCAACGGAAGCAGAAGCTGCTACTGAAGCAGATGTTGCAGATGCTGCAGATGCTGCAGAGGCTGCACCGGCCACAGAAATCACAGAAGAAGCGATCGCAGAAGAAACAACTGCAGAAGCTCCTGAAGCAGCTCCGGCAGAAGAAGTTCCTGCTGAGGCAGAAGCTCCCGAACAGGCAGCACCCGAAGCCGTTTCGGAGGAGTCCGCTCCTGCCGAGCCGATCGCAGAAGAAGCACCCGCAGCAGAACCCGTTTCCGAGCCTGCACCTGAAGCCAAGTCCGGTTCCATGAGCAGCGCTGCTTCCTTAAAGGAAAGAATGGGCGCACTGATGGCTGCAACAAGAGGCACCGCGTCGAATAACGCATCCGAAGCCTCCGCCATCATCCAATCCGCAGGAGACGATGTGAACAGCCTGATGAAGGCCGGCTTTGAAGCCTTGGAGGAATCCTCCTTCGACAAGGCAAAAGAGATCTTCGACTCCGCAGCCGAGAAGGATAAGAAACGTGCTGCAGCATATTTCGGACAGCTTCTTGCATACTTCAATGTAAAAGATACCACCGAATTCTATGACCTGGTCATGATCCGGACCCGGAAGAACCTTCCCAAGAAGAAGGTTACCCCTCCGCTCTTCAACGATTTTGAAGCCTACATCAAGTCCGGTCTGAAGTGTTCGGCTGAGCTTGGCCCGAAGGAGATCAAGATCCTCTTCGGTCACATGAAGGCTCCTTATAAATCCATTGTGGGTGGTATTGAGACTACCTTAGACGAGAACAAGGATCTGGTGGAAGTCTACTGTGATTACATGGGCAACCCCGCTTCCCTCTACTATCATTCCTTCAAGGAAAATGCCACTGAAGCAGATCTTGCTTCCTACGACATCAACCCGGCCCTCCGTGAGGGACTTGCAAAGCTGAAGGAGGAGGAGATCGAGGCAGATCGCCGCAGAAACAGCGGAGAAGAGCTCACAGCCTTCCTTGCTCAGGTAGATGAAACTTATGACAGCCTTGCTGATTCCGGTCTGGATCCGGCACTCCGTATTGCTGCTGCTTTAAAGAAGCTGAACCACTTAGGTGCCGTACCTTTCGGACGCAAGCCCGGCAAGGATGCACCGGTTGCATGGATCCCTGTTTGTGATAACGGCGACAACATTCTTCTGATGACCAGAGAATGCATCGAGTTCATGCTCTTCGGCCAGACCAACAAATGGGCCGATTCCCAGATCCGTCTGTGGCTGAACGGAACCTTCTATGTTGATTACTTCAACGATCAGGAAAGATCCCTGATCCTCAAGGAATCCCAGGAGAATCCCGGAAATACCAAGTTCGGAACCGACGGCGGCAAGACCACACGCGACAACTTCTTCATCTTCAGTATTGCTGAGGCTAACAAGTACTTCTCTGAGGAAGGCGAAAGAGCTTCCGACGAATGGTACTGGCTCCGCTCCCCGGGCGGCGGCGGCAACTATGTTGCAGCCATCGAGCCCTCCGGCCGGATCGATGAGTACGGCTCCCTGATGAGCCTTGACAGCGGCGGCGTCCGCCCCGCAGTTTGGATCAACTTCTCCGGGAAAAGCGAATAAATAAAAAAAATGTGTCAATGGGGACGGTTCCCATTGACACATTTTTTTGTCACTTTATTTCCGTTAAGATCTGATCCAGGATCGGGATCATCTCATCCACATGCTCCTTCTTGATCACAAGGGGAGGAATGAAGCGGATGATGTTGGCGCCGGCGGAGATCAGGATCAGGCCGTGATCAAGAGCCTTGGCTACTGCTGCGCCTGCAGAAACATTCAGTTCAATCCCCTGCATCAGGCCCTTTCCGCGGTGGTCGATCACCACATCCTTGTGGCGGGCTGCCACCTCCTCGAGGCGGTCATAGAGATATGCTCCCACTTCGTTGACATTTTCCAGGATGTGATCCTGTTCAAAGATATCAAATACCTTGCAGGCTGCTGCGCAGACCAGGGGATTTCCGCCGTAGGTGGTACCGTGGTCTCCGGGAACCAGAGTAGCTGCCCGGTCGCTGACTGCAAAGGCACCCACGGGAAGTCCGCAGCCAAGAGCCTTGGCAATGGTCACAACATCGGGCTGAATTCCCAGCTGCTGATAATAGAACATGGTTCCGGTCCGGCCCATACCGCACTGGATCTCATCCAGGATCAGAAGAAGGTCGTTGTCATCGCAGAGCTTGCGAACGCCCTGAGCAAATTCCTTCGTTGCGGGATAGATGCCGCCCTCGCCCTGGAAGCTCTCCATGATGATGGCAACGGTACGGTCATTTACCAGAGCCTTGACACTGTCCAGATCGTTGAAATCCGCAAAACGGATGTTGCCGATCATGGGAAGGAAGGGCTCCTGATAATGGTCGTTTCCGGTTACGGACAGAGCACCCATGCTGCGTCCGTGGAAGGAATGACGCATGGCAATGATCTCGTGATCATGCTGTCCGTCCTTGTTGAAGCCGTAACGGCGGGCGATCTTGATGGCACCCTCCACAGCCTCGGTTCCGCTGTTGGTAAAGAACACCCGGGTCATGCCGGAAACCTTGCAGATCTTCTCTGCCGCTTCTGCCGCAGGCTCATTGTAATAGTAGTTGGAGGTATGCAGGAGCTTGTCTACCTGTGCCTTCACCGCTTCATCAAATCCGGGATAATGGTATCCCAGAGCCGAAACGGCAATGCCGGCATAAAAGTCCAGATACTTCTTTCCGTTCACATCATAGAGGTATACGCCCTCTCCGTGATCCAGAACTGCCTGATAACGGTTATAGACATGCAGAAGATTTTCTTCCGCCTGATCAATGATACTCTTTTCACTCCGTAACTCTGTCATGGGCCGATCCCTCCGGTTCATTATTTGTTGTATCGTTTGTGATCCCGAGGATCCGCTGACGCTTCACTTCGGACTCTCTGAGCAGAGCTCCGAAATCCTGGCTTGCCAGTTTAAAGATCCGGTCGCTCTGTTCGGTGATGATCTGAGGATATTTATTTCCCAGTTCTTCGATCACCTTCTGTGCGGTCTTTTCCGCGCCGCCTACCTGGATCTCTCCCACATTTCCGTTACGGACCACATAACGGACACTGTACTGATGAGTCTTTCCCATGGGAACAATGCCGTAAAGCTTATGCTGTGTGATCTGATGGAACATATAGGCCCAGATCACGTTGTTACTGTGTACTGCTACCACATCCGAGCCTGCGGTATAGATCACATATCTGGGAGTCAGCATTACGTGAGTTCCCTTGATCACCTCGGCATCTGCGGTTTCTGCCTCGAGGTCAGCATCTCCCAGACCGTCAGCCAGGAACACTGCCTTTGCCTTCTTCAGATTGCGGCCGGTAAGTACGTAGAATGTATTGGCAATGGAACATGCAAAGATCACCAGACCTACGATCAAGAGGATATAATCTCTGGTGCCGAACCACTTGGCAACCGGTTCGTGAACCAGAACGTAGGGAACCACGTGATTCATGGGATCACCCTCGATATACGCATCTGCGAAGCCGGAATCCTCAAACCATTCTTCTGTGATGTCCATCACCTTCTGCAGGCTGGCTGCCTTCATCTCCGGTCTGTAACCCCGGAGTGTGATGGGCTTGGAGGTGATGCTGTCCTTCTCGCCGAAAAGCACTGCAACGGTCTCATCGCAGAGCGCCTCAAACTTCTTCCCGTCTTTGTCACTGACATAGATCAGTACGTAATCTTCTGTTCCGCAGGGAGCCAGATAAAACTTTCCTTCATCGCCCACCACCGGGCAATCAACCAGCGCAGTGATCTTTCCCCCGACCACCGTTTTCTCCTTCATCTGAGTTTGTGCGGTAAGCTCCGAAAGGTCCACCTTCGGGAAAAATGCTCTCCATCCGGAAAATGTCAGCAGCAGGCAAAAAATTCCTGCGATAAACAGTACCACCGACAGCACATATGCGCTCCGCCCAAGCTTCTTGATCTTCTTCATAAAATGTTCTTCCTTAAATAGATTATTCTTCCTTTAAATATTTGTTCGTCCCCAAAGAAATCTTACTTCCCCGAATTACTGAAAATATCCTCAGTGGCAGTTGCAGTAAAACGGATCCGCATCATCGGAAAGGATCGCCGTTCCCACGCCCTTGTTGGTAAAGATCTCCAGCAGCAGGCAGTGAGGGAGACGTCCGTCCATGATATGCACTCTGGAAACGCCGTTCTTTACGGCATCCATGCAGTTCTGAAGCTTCGGAAGCATTCCTCCGCCGATGTTACCACTCTCGAAGAGCTTCTCCATTTCCCCGGTACGAAGCTCGGAGATCAGGGTTGCAGGATCCTTCGGATCTGCGTAAACACCCTCAACATCCGTCAGGAACGCCAGCTTCTCAGCCTTCATTGCAGTTGCAATGGCACAGGCAGCATCGTCTGCGTTGATGTTGTAGGAATGATAATCATCGTCATAGCCGATGGGGCACACAATGGGAAGGAAATCCTTCTCCAGCAGGTCGTTTAAGATCTTGGGATTTACCAGATCCACATCCCCCACAAAGCCGATGTCCTCGCCGTTTGAGTACTTCTTCTGAACGTGCAGAAGACCGCCGTCCTTCCCGGAGATACCCACAGCCTTCACGCCCAGCTCTTCCACCATCTGAACCAGACTCTTGTTGACCTTGTTAAGGACCATCTCAGCCAGCTCCATGGTGGGCTCATCTGTTACTCTGAGGCCGTTGACGAATCTCGGCTCCATGCCGACCTTCTTCACCCAGTTGCTGATCTCCTTGCCGCCTCCGTGGACAATGATGGGCTTGAAGCCTACCAGCTTTAAAAGTACCACGTCCTTGATGACATTTTTCTTCAGTTCTTCATCTGCCATGGCGCTTCCGCCGTACTTGACTACAATGATCTTCCTGTTAAACCGCTGAATATAAGGGAGTGCCTCAATGAGGACCGCTGCCTTATCCATGATCGCCTGTTCCATGTCTGTATTCTCCTTATTATTATATTTCTCAGTTTCCGTGATCGATGTTGATCTCTCAACTTCTGTAATATATTCGTTGATCTCTCAACTTCTGTAATATACGTTGATCTCTCAGCTTCTGTAATCGCCGTTGATCTTTACATATTCATAGGTAAGATCGCAGCCGTAAGCCGTTGCACTCTGATCTCCCATCTTCATGTCGCAGATGCAGAAGACTTCCTCTTCGGAAAGGATGGCGGTTGCCAGTTCCTCGCTGTAGCCGGTATCCACACCGTTCTCCACGATCTTCACTTCACCGGCCTTACTCTTAAAGGTCAGATCCACCTTCTCGGGATCGAACTGAACACCGCTGTAGCCCAGAGCACAAAGGATCCGGCCCCAGTTTGCATCGTGTCCGAAGATGGCAGCCTTGGTCAGGTTACTCATGACAACGGACTTTGCCAGAGTTCTTGCATTTGCCTTGGTATCTGCGCCGTTAACGGTCACCTCGAAGAGGCAGGTGCAGCCTTCGCCGTCTCCTGCGATCTTCCGGGAAAGGGTCACCATGATCACATGAAGTGCTTCGCAGAAGGTATCATATGCTTCGCCTTCCGCCGTGATCTCCGGATTGCCTGCCTGGCCGTTGGCCATCAGAAGAACGGAGTCGTTGGTGGAGGTATCGCCGTCCACACTGATCATATTGAAGGTATCCGGCACGTCATTACTGAGAGCCTTCTGAAGCATCTCTGCGGAAATGGCTGCATCCGTGGTGATAAAGCACAGCATGGTGGCCATGTTGGGATGGATCATTCCGGAGCCCTTGCACATACCTGCAACCGTCACGGTGGCACCGCCGATCTCGCAGGTCACTGCCACTTCCTTTGGCTTGGTATCCGTAGTCATGATGCCGAGAGCAGCCTCATGTGCGGATGCACGGTCAGCCTTCAGAACGGGAGCCAGCATCCCGATGCCCTTTTTGATCTTATCCATGGGAAGCTGACGGCCGATCACACCGGTGGAAGCCACAAACACGTTCTCGGTCTCAAGTCCCAGAAGTTTAGCGGTCTCGGAAGCCATGTCACGGCAGTAGCCGTAGCCTTCCTCTCCGGTGCAGGCATTTGCCACGCCGGTATTGACAACCACTGCGGAAACCTGCTTTCCTTCCTTAACTAAAGTACTGTCCCATTTCACAGGGCCGGCCTTCACCACATTCGTGGTAAATGTTCCCGCAACCCGGCAGGGAGTGGTACTGAATATCATAGCCATGTCATTCTTCGGCTTTTTAACCTCAGCGGCCTGACCTTCCTGATCGGCATCCGGAACGGAACCGTGTCCCTTGATCCCGACATATACACCTGCAGCCTGAAAACCCTTCGGGGCGGTAACACCGCCATCGATCAACTGATAGCTCATACTCATCTCTCCGATCATTTCATACATTTATGCAAAATTTTATGCATATTCGTCAAAATTATGAATTTTTATGCAGTCCGTATTTCCCGTCCCGCACGGCGATTATACGACTATCTTTTCAATAATGCAACCACTTTTTCATCATTTATATCAAAAAAAAACACAAAATTTTTCGAAGAAAGCGGTTGCATAAACATAAATTTTGGTGTATAGTGAGGAAAATAAAAAATCACTTCTAGGAGGATTCCCCTTATGAAAGAGAAAGTAATTCTTGCATATTCCGGCGGTCTTGATACCACCGCGATCATTCCCTGGTTAAAGGAAAACTATGATTACGATGTGATCTGCTGCTGTATCGACGTAGGACAGGGCAATGAGCTTGACGGCCTTGAGGAGCGCGCAAAGCTCTGCGGCGCTGAGAAGCTTCATATTATCCATGCAGTTGATGAGTTCTGCGATGACTACATTGTACCCTGTGTAATGGCTGACGCCGTTTATGAGAACAAGTACCTTCTCGGTACCTCCATGGCTCGTCCGCTGATCGCCAAGATCCTGGTTGACATTGCTCGTAAGGAAGGCGCTTCTGCTATCTGCCACGGTGCTACCGGTAAGGGAAATGACCAGGTTCGTTTCGAGCTTGGTATCAAGGCTCTTGCTCCCGATTTAAAGATCATCGCTCCCTGGCGTTGCCTGGATACCTGGAAGATGCAGTCCCGTGAAGATGAGATCGAGTACTGCCATCAGCATGGTATCAACCTGCCCTTCTCCGCTGACTCCAGCTACAGCCGTGACCGTAACCTGTGGCACATCAGCCACGAAGGTCTGGAGCTTGAGGATCCTGCAAACTCCCCCAACTACGATCACCTGCTGGTTCTCGGCGTAACTCCCGAGAAAGCTCCCGAGGAAGGCGCAACCGTTTCCCTTACCTTTGAAAAGGGTGTTCCGGTAGCCATCAACGGCCAGAAGAAGAAGGTTTCCGAGATCATCACCGAGTTAAATGCTCTCGGCGGCGCTAACGGAATCGGTATCATCGATATCGTTGAGAACCGTGTGGTAGGTATGAAGTCCCGCGGCGTATACGAAACTCCCGGCGGAACCATTCTCCTGGAAGCTCACAAGCAGCTTGAGGAGCTGATCCTTGACCGCGACACCATGGCTTTCAAGAAGACCATCGACGCTCGTTATGCTGACATCGTTTATGAAGGAAAATGGTTCACACCCCTTCGTGAAGCACTTCAGGCTTTCGTTGAGTCCACTCAGCAGTATGTGACCGGCGAAGTAAAGATGAAGCTGTACAAGGGCAACATCATCAAGCAGGGAACCACTTCTCCCTACAGCCTCTACAGCGAGTCCCTGGCTTCCTTCACCACCGGCGAGCTTTACAACCACAAGGATGCCGAAGGCTTCATCAACCTCTTCGGTCTGTCCCTGAAGGTTCGTGCTATGAAGATGGCAGAAGCTAACAAGGATTGATTTCAAAACAAACGTTCATAACTGAACATAAGCAGCGTCCCCCTGAAGCGTCAATCGACACTTCAGGGGGACACTCTTTTGGAAGGACAATTTATGAGTTCGCCGGATGGGGTTCCGGCGGTCTGATAAGCAAGGTAATAAGATCATCTTCTTTTTTCTCTCCGAAGAAGATCTTTATCTTGCCTATACTTTACCAAGCAGAGGGCCGAATGTCAAATTACGAAAACATTACGCTTTTATGAGCAAATCTTTAAGGGGAAAAACATCCTCTTCTTGATCGAAAACTTTTTTAAGGGAAAAAACATCCTCTTCTTGATCGAGCAATTCTCTGCAGATCAAGAAGAGGATGGTATCGATTTTTTCATTTATCTGTAGATTTCTTTCAGGAACTCCGCGAATTTCTCGCCCCGTTCCTCAAAGTTCTTGAAGAAGCCGTAGCTTGCGGCGGCCGGAGACAGAATGCAGGCTTCTCCCTCCAGGGTTACCACGGAGGCGGCACGGACAGCGTCCTTTAAGTCCCGGCAGTGCACGATCCGAAGGGGTTCTGTGGGGATCACATGCTCATCATCTGCCTGGGATCTGGTCACGCCGGGCAGAGCCGTGCGCTCCTGCAGCTCGTAGCTTTGGTACTCCTCCACCTTTCTGCCGTTTTCCTTCTTCATGCTCTGAAAGAGGCCGGCAATGCGTCCGTCCGTATCCGGAAGGAGCAGCACCGTACTGAGGCCGGAGCCTAAGAGATAGTCCACCAGAGGTGCATAATCGATCCCCCGGTCCATTCCGCCTATGATCAGCGTGGAAGCATTCTCAATGCTCCGTACTGCGGCAATGGTGGTCTCGTAAACCGTGGAAATGGAATCGTCATAATAATCCGCACCGTCAAACCTGCCCACCAGCTCCAGGCGGTGCTTTAAGCCGTCAAAGTTCTTCAGTGCTTCAAAGAACTGATCTTTGGTCACCCCGTACATTTCACAGCAGATCTCGTAGGCAACGGCAATATTGTAAACATTATGAAGTCCCCGGAGCTTTGTATCCTCCCGGCGCACCACAATGGAACCGGTGCTGTTCTCATCCGCGATCCTTGCAGCGTTCCGGAAAACAACAACATTTTTCCGGACATCAATATCCGCAGCATCCGGCCTGAGGGTCACGCCGTCTTCTCCGGAAGCATTCTCGTTGCAGGCAACAATGGTTCTGGCCGCGGTGTCCTGCGCATTCTTTCCGTAGCCCTGACGCAGCACCTGATCGCCTATGATCAGCGCATCCCCGGCCTCCTGGCCCAAGTAAATATGCTCCTTGGCCATGGCATAGCGCTCAAAGGTATGGTAATGATCCAGATGATCCGGATACAGGTTCAGATAGACTGCCACATGGGGAGAGACCGTCAGGTTCTCCAGCTGGTGACAGGAAAGTTCAAATACGATAATGGTATCGTCTCCGATCTGATCCGCATAATTAATGCAGGGCAGACCGATATTCCCGAGAAGCACCGCATCCTTTCCGGATTCCTTCAGGATATGGGCGATCATGGAGGAGGTGGTACTCTTTCCCTTGGTTCCCGTCACTCCGATCACCTGATGGCGATAAGCCTCCAGAAAGATCTGGGTCAGAGAGCTCACGTGAGACCTGAGTCCTTCTCCGATACCGTCCATGGGGATCCCCGGAGACTTCAGGACCAGATCATACTGCATGATGGGAGGGATCTCATTTTCCTCATATTGATATACCCGGTTGGTTCCCGGAAGGCTTTCTTCGATCCTGCGGCGGTCGGTCACATCCACCACACAGCCGCTGCAATGGCTGTTAATAAAATCCAGTACCGCTCTTCCCTCTCGGCCGAAGCCCCAGATCAGGATCTTTTTTCCGTTCAGTTTTTCAGCGATCTTTATGTCCGTCATTGATTTCCACCTGTTTCTTCCATAATTCTAGGGAATCTCTCACAGGCACATTTTAATCTACTGAATGGGAAATGTAAAGGAAGATATTCATTTAAACTCCAAAACCTACTCCGTCCCTGCATCCCGAACCGCCCCTATGAACAGGGGAATATCGTTGTCAGACATGATCACAAAGCCGTATTCATGATCCAGCCGCATATCGATCTCCTCTTTCGGCATTAGCACGGCACCATTTTTCATTTCAATCTCCGTAACAGCAGCCGCCTTGGTTCCTTCCCGGTCAATGATAATGCGGCAATCCTGGGCAATCTTTGATACATAAAGAGTTTTGTCGATATCACGGAAGGTTCCCATGGAAAAGATCGACCCGACTCCCATATCCGAAATCGTATCACTAAGTGTTTTCATACCGGTGGAATAGTCCACCATCGGGATTCCGAAAAAGACTTCATACGATCCACCGTTCTCAGTATATTCCTTCGTTGCATATGCCCGGATCACCTCCTGCAGGTCCTCGGTCATAGCCGCCTCGAAATCCTGATCGGAGTTCGGTTTGATAAAGATGATATAGCTTCCGTCCTCATACTCTGCTGCGCTGGAGATTGCATGCGCTGTCTCCACATAAGGATGGTCTTTCTCGGAATACTCGATCCGTTCCACTAACCCTCCTTCAGAATCCCCTTTCGGATAAAACCATGCTTTTACAATGTTTCTGTCCGTGATCTCCCGCTTCCAGTGTTTGTCGAAAAGCAAGGTATTTAACAGGATCGCAGCAGTATCTCCATCCGGCTCCATCGGCAGTTCCGTGATCATCCCATCCGTCCGGTCGGAGATCCAGCCGTTGATCTTATCCTGGGTCGCCGGATCCGTCAGTTTTTCATGATACACATCTGCGCCGATGATTTCCGCCGTATCACTGATGACCTGATATCCGTCCGGACCGATCTCGGGGAGATTGACCGTATCAAACCACATGGAGTCGGCGATCCTCAGAATGGCTCCTTCCTGATCGGAAGAGAGATCCCGTATCAGGATATTTCCCTGAAGACGTGCTCCCTCACGATCCTCCACATCCAGAACCTTCATCAGGTCAGGGGCAGCGTCCTCTGCAGTGATCCCTGCGCAAAGATCCAGTGCCAAAAACAGACTGACGGGAGAATACAGATAGTTTCCCTCCACCTCGGGAAAGATCCGATTGGAGCTTTCCACCGCAAAGTCTCTGAGCGTATCGGCATAATCCCGGGTCAGATCAGAGACCGTCTCCGTCTGATCCTTGCTCACACAGCTTGCAGGAACTGCTTTCCCCTTTTCCAGGGGAAATAAAGCCTGTTCCTTCTCGGTCTCCCCTTCCTCCGCATCCGGCTTTGTTACCGGTTGCTCCGTTTTCTGTCCTTCCTGAGTCGCTCCCTCGGAAGCCCCCGGAGTAGGGGTTGCAGCTTGAGGAACATCGATTTTGCCGTCTATCTGCACCGGACTGCAGCCCGAGACCAGCATACAGCACGCCATGGACAGGGCAAAGAGCCCTGCGATCTTTCTTTTTCTCATGTTAAATCTCTCCTTTATTATCTGGGATCTCTCACCGCTCCGATGAACAGGGGAATATCGTTATCGGACATGATCACAAAGCCGTATTCATGATCCAGCCTCATATCGATCTCCTCTTTCGGCATTGCCACCGCACCCAATCTCATTTCAATCTCCGTAACAGCAGCTGCCTTGGTTCCCTTCCGGTCAATGATAATACGGCAATTCTGAGCGATCTGTTCCACATAGAGCCGGGAATCAATATCCTCGAAAGCTCCCATGGCAAAGATGGATTCCACCCCCATCTCATGAACCTGAGTCTTCAGTGTCTTCATACTGGTGGTATAATCCAGCATCGGAATTCCGAAAATAACTTCATAGCCTCCTTCAGGCTTTGTATAATCCTTCTCGGAATACGCCCGGATCACCTGAGCCAGATCCTCGGTCATGACTGTCTCGAATTCCTCGTCGGAGTTCGGTTTAATGAAAATGATGTAGCTGCCGTCCTCATACATTGCTGCACTGGATACCGCATGTTCGGTCTTCACATAAGGATGATGATCCAGGGTATATTCGATCCGTTCCACTTCCACACCCTCTGACTTCCCTTCAGGATAAAACCGGGCTTTTACAATATCTTCATCCTGAACCTCCCGCTCCCAGTGCTTATCGAAAAGTAAGGTATTTAAAAGGATCGCTGCAGTATCCTCATTCGGACTGATCGGAAGCCTTGTGATCATCTCATCCGTCCTATCGGAGATCCAACTGTTGATCTTATCCTGAGTTGCAGGATCCACCAGTTCTTCATAATACACATCGGCACCCAGAATTTCTGCCGTATCATTAATAACCTGATATCCCTTTTGAGGGATCTTCGGAAGTTGAACCCGATCAAACCACATGGAATCCGAGATCCTTAAGATTGCCCCTTCCTGATCGGAAGAAAGTTCCCGTATCAGGACATTTCCCTGAAGACGGGCCGCCTCACGGTCTTCCACCCCCAGGACCTTCATCAGATCCTCGGCGGAGTTCTCCGAAGTAAGCCCGGCACAAAGATCCAACGCCATAAACAGGCTGGCAGGAGAATACAGATAGTTCCCTTCCACCGTCGGAAAGATCCGAACGGAGCTTTCCACTGCAAAGTCTCTGAGGTTTTCCGCATAGTCCTGAGTCAGAGCATAAACAGCCTCTTCCTGATCCTTGCTCAGATAACTTGCAGGAAGCACTTTTCCTTTTTCCACAGGAAAACGGAACTGTTCCTTCCCGGTCTCCCCTTCCTCCGCATCCGGCTTTGTTACCGGTTGCTCCGTGTTCTGTTCTTCCTGAGTCGCTCCCTCGAAAGCCCCCGGAGTAGGGGTTGCAGCCTGAGGAACATCGGTTTTGCCGTCTACCTGCACCGGACTGCAGCCCGAAATAAGCATACAACATGCCATGGACAGGGCAAAGAGCCCTGCAAGATTTCTTCTTCTCATATATAATAGCCTCCTTCAGCCTTTCCTCGGATCTCTCACCGCTCCGATGAACAGCGGGATATCATCCTTGGACATGATCACATAAGCGTATTCTCTGTTCAGGCACAGGTCAACGATCTTTTCGTCTTCCTCAACAGAGGCTCCCTTTGTCATCACGAACTCTGTAACCGCTGCTGCCTTGGTTCCTTCCTGATCCATAATGATACGGCAATCCTGTGCGATCTGACTGACAAAGAGGTCGGGATCGATATCCGAAAAGGCTCCTCCCGCCATAACAGAGGATACGCCCATTTCTTCGACTGTATCACGCAGGAAATCTACCTTAACCTCATAATCGATCATCGGAATTCCGAATAGAACCTTTACGTTCCCTTCAGGTTCGGTAAAACGATCGTTAGCATACGCATCGATCACATCCTTCAGATCTTCCGACATAACCGTTTCCAGGCTCTGTTCGTAATCCGGTTTGATAAAGATAACATAGCTGTCATCCGCATAGGCTGCAGCAGAAGCGGTTGCATGATCCGTTTTTACATAAGGATAATTCTTCTTATCGTATCTGATCCAGGTCATATCCACCGAATTATTATCATCGATCCAGAAATCCGCATCCTGAATATCGCCGGAATCGTTCTTTCTCTTCCAATCCTTATTAAAGTAGAGAGTATTGAACAGGATCATGGCTGTGGAACTATCCGGCTTCACAGGCATTTTCCCGATCATCTTATCGGTCCTGTCACTGATCCAGGAATCGATCTTTTTCTGGGTAGCGCTGTCCATCAGCGGCTCGTGATAGACATCTGCCCCCAGTGCCTCTGCACTTTGGGAAATGACCTCTTGTCCCGCCTCACTGATCTCAGGGAGTAAAGCCGTATCCATCCAGACGGAATTACTGATCTTCAGGATCTCACCCTTCTGATCGGAGGTAAGGTCCCTGATCAGTGCGTTTCCGGAAAGACGCAGTTCCTCCCGGTCCTTAACGCCCAGTAATCCCATCAGATCCTCTGCGGAGTTCTCTGCGGTTATGCTTCCGCAAAGCTGCAGGCCCATATACAGGCTTGCCGGGGAATACAGGTAATTTCCCTCCACCTTCGGAAAGATCTTTTCAGAGCTTTCCACAGCAAACTTTCTGATGTTCTCCGCACTTTGATCCACCAGTTCCTCTTCCGATTCCTCATGTCCGCTGACAGTGTAGCTTTTCGGAACGGTCTTTCCGTATTCTGCGGAAAACCTTTTATTTCCCCCGTTCTCAGAGGTACAGCCTGTTCCCATCACGGTCGAACAGATACATGCCAGTGCCAGCAAAGCGGCGATTCTTCTTTTTTTCATACATTTTTCCTCCTCACTGTCTGATGATCCTCTCTTTTAGCTCTTTTATCTGGGGTCCCTTACCGCTCCGATAAACAGCGGGATTCCGTCTGAAGACATGATCACATAGGCGTATTCATGGTCCAGGATCATATCAACCACCTCCGGTTCTTCTTCGGGCCCCGCCTTCTCTTCCTCCATAATCTCCGTAACTGCAGCCGCCTTGGTTCCATTCTCGTCCATAATGATCCTGCAGCTCTGGGCAATCCGACTCACATAGAGAGTGGGATCGATCTCGGCAAAGGAACCTGATTCAAAGATGGAGGATACCCCCATATCTTTGATCACATATTCTAGCGGACCGGTTTTTACCTCATAATCAAGCTTCGGGATCCCGAACTGTACTTCCCAGGAAGTGGTCCGACCCACATAGGAACGGGTCGCATACGCATCGATCACATCCTTCAGATCCTCGGTCATGACAGTTTCAAAAACCTCATCGGAATCCGGTTTGATGAAAATGACATAACTGCTGTCCTTATAATAGACTGCCGAAGCGGTGGCATTCTCCGTTCTCACATACGGATGATTGGTCATATCGTAGCGGATCCGGGAAATATACACCGGATATAACGACCCGGGATCAGATTCCGGAGCACATTCCGCAGGAAGATAGAACATTCCCTGCTCGATCTCATCCGCGAGAATCTCCCGCCTCCATTTTTTGTCAAAATACAGAGTATTTAACAGGATCATGCCCGTATTGGCATCCGGCTCCACCGGCATTCCTTCGATCATATGGTTGGTCCGCTCACTGATCCAGGAACCGATCAGGTCCTGAGTGGAACTCTCCATCAGCGGTACGTGATAGATGTCCGCACCCAGAGCTTTGGCACTGTCGGAAAGGACTGTTTTTCCGTTCTCCGGCAGATCCGAGTCATCTGCCGCGTTGATCCATATGGAATTGCCGATCTTCAGGATCGCACCCTCCCGTTCGGAAGAAAGATCCCTGATCAGCGCATTTCCGGAAAGGCGCAGTTCCTCCCGGTCATTTACCCCGAGAAGCCCCATCAGATCCTCTGCGGAATTCTCTGCGGTAGTGCTTCCGCAAAGCTGCAGACTCATATACAGACTGGCAGGCGAATACAGATAGTTACCCTCCACTTTCGGAAAGATCTTCGCAGAGCTTTCTGCGGCAAACTTCCTGATGTTGTCGGCATTATTCTTCACCGGTTCCTCTTCCGATCCCTTGCTTCCTTTTACCTCCAACCGTTCGGGGATAGTTTTTCCGAATTCCGCAGAAAAGGGCTTGCCCCCTCCGTTTTTCTGGGTACCGTCTGTTGTTGTACAGCCTGTTCCCATCACGATCGAACAGATACATGCCAGTGCCAGCAAAGCGGCAATCTTACGTTTCTTCATATTACATCTCCTCCGCTTTCTCAGGTGCTTGATTGTTTTATATTTTAAAAGATACTTCCGATCAGCCCGGGTCTCTCACTGCCCCGATAAACAACGGGATATCATCCTTGGACATGATCACATAACCGTATTCATGGTCCAGTCTCATATCGATGATCTCCGGTTCTTCCATCAGGATAGCCCCGGCCAATGTCATCTCGGTAACGGCAGCAGCCTTGGTACCCTCCCTGTCCACGATAATGCGGCAGTCCTGAGCAATATTGGAAACATACAGTTCAGGACCAATGTCGGAAAATGTTCCTGCCTGAAATACGGAAGAAACTCCCATTTTGCTGATGACCTTATCCAGATCCTCTATCTTTGTCTCATAATCAACCAGCGGGATCCCGAACTGAACAACCCATCTGTCTTCCGGCTGGGTAAAGGAGTGTCTTGCATAAGCGTTTATCACTTCCGAGAGATCCTCTGTCATAGCCGCTTCCAGAGCCTGATCGGAGGCGGGCTTGATAAAGATGATATAGCTTCCGTCCTGATACATGGCCGCACTGGATACCGCATGCTCCGTTTTCACGAAGGGATGAGCTTCCATGGAATATTCGATCCGGTCGATCTCTACGGCAGAATCCGTTCCTGCGGGATAAAACTCTGCCTTTACAACTTCATTTTCCTTGATGGTACGAGCCCAGTGCTTGTCAAAATACAGCGTATTGAACAGGATCATGGCCGTATCTTTCTCCGGCTCCACCGGCATCTCTTTGATGAGGCCGTTTGTCCTGTCCGAGATCCAGGAATTGATCTTATCCCTGGTACTCTGCTCCAAAAGGATCTCCCGGTATATATCCGTGCCGAGAGCCGCTGCACTTTTGTCGAGTTTTTCATAACCGGCCTGACTGATGGCGGGGATCCAATCCCGATCTATCCAGGCGGAATTCCCGATCTTCAAAAGATTTCCCTCTTCATCAGAGGAAAGGGTCCGGATCAGGGTATTGCCCTGAGCAAGAAGTTCCTCCCGGTCCTTCACTCCGAGAAGCTCCATCAGGTCTGACGCAGAATCCTCATAGGTAAGACTTCCGCAAAGTTCCAAAGCCATGTAGAGGCTGGCAGGAGAATACAGATAATTGCCCTGCACCTCCGGAAATATCTCCGCAGAGCTTTCCGACGCAAAGCTTCTGATCCGACCGGCAGCCTGTGCCGAAAGGTTTTTCTTTTGAACCTCCACATCACTGCTCTCATAATACGCCGGAACCTGTTTTCCGTATTCCAACGGGAACTTCCATGAGTCGGTCCCCTTTTTGTCTCCGTTGTTTCCCTGACCGTTCGGGATCACGATCTGACCCTCACTCGGCAGAACGTGGTTATTGTTATTCTGCAGCGTGCATCCCGCAGAAAGCATAGCTGAGCAGAGACAGGACAATGCCAGATAACCCGCAAGTTTTCTTCTCTTCATATTAAATCTCCTCGTATATCATGTGATACCTTATTTTCTCTTTTTCGACTACGGTATAACACTTTGTTCCAAAGCCTCAAAAGGCCCGTAAACAGTGTTTTCCCGATGCCTTCTGACCAATAGACAAGAGTTTTTCGGATGAGGTCACATTTTTTCTGAAAAATTTTTTAAAAAAGTGCTTGCATTCTCAAAAAAGATGTGATATTATCTGTCTTGCGTTCTGAAAAAGAACTGCCACAAAGAAATGCGCTTCTAGCTCAGCTGGTAGAGCACCTGACTCTTAATCAGGGTGTCCAGGGTTCGAGTCCCTGGAGGCGCACGAAGGTCGTCCGGCTTTGAAATATGCGAGGTCGGGCGGCTTTTTTTGTTATCCGGGCATAAAGATACGTACAGAAGTAACATACCTCTGTCCGGTGAAAATTGCAACAAAAAATCGGAGCCGGTCCTGCAATGCAGTTCCGACTCCGTAAACATTTTTCCGAATTATTATTCCCTCATCAGGAGAACTGCAGGAAGTTTGCATTCTCGGGATGATATTCATTGTCCTTGAAGGCAAGAAGCGGCAGGAAAATGATGGGAAGGAAAATAAGGCCCAGGATAAAGCCGGTGCTCTT
>JAGACB010000083.1 GCA_017614345.1 Lachnospiraceae bacterium | reverse complement strand
TGGAATATGCCAAAGGCCTGAAGCCGTCGGCCAGGGGCGAGCTGGAGATCACGGACCTGAACCGGATCTATCTGGAGCAGGGCAATCTTTCCGTTGAGCTTCTGGGTCAGGGCTTTACCTGGCTGGACACCGGAACACACGAGTCTCTGGTGGATGCAACCAACTTTGTCCGCACCATCGAGACCCATCAGCACCGCAAGATCGCCTGCCTTGAGGAAATCGCCTTCACAAACGGCTGGATCAGCCGCGAGCAGCTCACCGAGCGCTACGAACTGTTCAAGAAGAACCAGTACGGCGCATATCTGAAGGATGTGCTGGATGGAAAGTATATCGAGAAGTAATGAAAAATGGTATTGAAAAAATGCCAAGACTGTCTTTGATCTACAGACTGCCGGGTTGCAGTCGATGACGGATTGACGACAGATCATCGGAGCAAGGCAAATCCATTTTTCAAAATTTACTTGACGAATCGCCTTGATTCGGAATACAATAACAAGCCGACCGGGTCTACCGGCCGAAAGAATGCCGGCTACTTTATGCGGCAGACAGGAGAATAATCAACATGAAAATTTTGGTAACAGGCGGCGCCGGTTTCATCGGCGGTAATTTTGTTCATCACATGGTAAAGAAGTATCCGGATTACGAGATCGTAAATCTGGACCTGCTCACTTATGCGGGAAACCTGGAGACCTTAAAGCCCGTTGAGAATTGCCCGAACTACAAGTTTGTCCGCGGCGACATTGCAGACCGTGCATTTATCTTCGATCTGTTCGAGAAGGAAAAGTTCGATATTGTAGTAAACTTTGCGGCAGAGAGCCACGTAGACCGTTCCATTGAAGGTCCCGAGATCTTTGTTAAGACAAATGTCCTCGGAACCACTACCCTTTTGGATGCATCCAGAGCCTTCGGTGTAAAGCGTTATCATCAGGTTTCCACTGATGAGGTATACGGTGATCTTCCCCTTGATCGTCCTGACCTGTTCTTCACCGAGGAGACTCCCATCCATACCTCCAGCCCTTATTCCTCCTCCAAGGCCAGTGCAGACCTTTTCGTTCTGGCTTACCACAGGACCTTCGGACTGCCGGTAACGGTTTCCAGATGCTCCAATAACTATGGTCCCTATCATTTCCCTGAGAAGCTGATCCCTCTGATGATCACCCGTGCTCTGGCAGATGAAGAGCTGCCCGTTTACGGCAACGGGGCAAATGTCCGCGACTGGCTCCACGTTTCCGACCACTGCGAGGCCATTGACCTGATCATCCACAACGGCCGTGTCGGCGAGGTTTACAACATCGGCGGCCACAATGAGCGTACCAACCTTGAGGTTGTGAAGACCATCCTGAAGGCTCTGGGCAAGCCCGAATCCCTGATCCGCTACGTGACAGACCGTCCCGGTCATGACCGCCGCTACGCCATCGATCCCACAAAGCTGGAGACCGAGCTTGGCTGGAAGCCGAAGTACACCTTCGACACCGGTATCCCCATGACCATTGAGTGGTACTTAAATAACCGCGAGTGGTGGGAGCACATCTTAAGCGGCGCATACGCTAACTACTTCGATGAGATGTACGGCAAGCGTCTGGCTGAGAGCAACGAATGATCTTAAAGAAACTTACGGAAACTGCGGGAATGCCGAGGCATTCTCTGCAGTTTCTTTTTTTTGAGCAAGTTATTATTGGTAATGTAGCGGTTGTGACAGCGGAATTCAGGCTTTTGGACAACTTCCGCTGTCATTCGGACTTCAAAAAATAAAATCATGGAAATTGATTTCCGCCTGTGCTATAATACACTCTGAATGCGTTGCAGTTTTGATGATCTGCAACCAAGGAGGTAAAAAACATGAAGGTTTTAGTGACAGGCGTTAAGGGCCAGCTTGGCTACGATGTGGTGAAGGAATGCAACTCCCGCGGGATCGAGACTGTGGGCGTGGATATAGAAGAGATGGACATCACCGATGCGGAGAGCGTTCGCAAGGTGATCGGCGAAGCCGGTGTGGAGGCTGTGGTGCATTGTGCAGCCTGGACTGCGGTGGATGCTGCAGAAGAGAAGATTGAACAGTGCCGCAAGGTAAATGCCGACGGCACGAGAAATATCGCAGAGGTCTGCAAGGCATTGGATCTGAAGATGATCTACATCAGTACGGATTATGTCTTCGACGGCGAAGGGGAGCGCCCCTGGGATCCGGAGGATCCGAGAAATCCTCTGAACGTTTACGGTCAGACCAAGTATGAAGGCGAGATGGCGGTTCAGGAGAATCTTGAGAAGTACTTTATCGTGCGGATCTCCTGGGTCTTCGGATTGAACGGCAAGAACTTCATCAAGACCATGCTTCGCCTGGGGCGTGAGAGAGGAGCCGTTTCGGTGGTAAATGACCAGTTCGGCTCTCCTACCTACACCAAGGATCTGGCAGTGCTCCTGACGGATATGCTGGAAGCCGGCGACGGCAAGTACGGTATCTATCATGCGACCAATGAAGGTATCTGCACCTGGTACGAGTTCACCAAGGAGATTTTTGCTCAGGCAGGGATCAATGCGGATGTGACTCCGGTGACCTCGGAGGCATTTCCCACTCCGGCCAAGAGACCTCATAACAGCCGGATGAGCAAGGAGAAACTGACACAGAACGGCTTCAACAGGATGCCTGAGTGGCAGGACGCCCTTCATCGCTATCTGATCGAGATCGGCGAGATCGAAGCATAAGCAAATGCTTTGATAAGCAGGCTGATCAGAATCTGCCGCAAATGCAAATGAATTCGGCAGAAAAATAACATTTCCCCGGATGGACCCGGGAACACAAAGAAAACAAGGACAGGTATGAACAATGGGTAAATATTTCGGTACAGACGGTTTTCGCGGCGAGGCAAATGTAGGCCTCACGGTAGAGCATGCATTTCAGGTCGGACGTTTCCTGGGTGCTTATTACAGCGCACAGCACGAGGACCGGAATGCAAGGATCGTCATCGGCAAGGACACCAGACGCAGCAGCTACATGTTTGAGTATGCGCTGGTTGCAGGCCTGACGGCTTCCGGCGCGGATGCTTATCTGCTCCATGTGACCACCACACCTTCGGTAAGCTATGTGGTGAGAAATGACGGCTTTGACTGCGGTATCATGATCTCCGCAAGCCACAATCCCTTTTACGACAACGGTATCAAGCTCATCAACAGTGCGGGCGAGAAGATGGATCCCCATGTGGAGGAGTTGATCGAGAACTATTTGGATGGCAAGTCCGAAGAGATCCCTTACGCAAAGAGAGAGGCCATCGGCCGGACCATTGACTATGTTGCGGGCCGGAACCGCTACGTGGGCTATCTCATTTCCCTGGCAGCCCATTCCTTCAAGCATGTGAAGGTGGGTCTGGACTGCGCCAACGGAGCATCCTCCGCACTGGCAGGCTCTGTATTCTCCGCTTTGGGCGCTCAGGTGACCGTGATCAACAACGATCCCAACGGCGTCAACATCAACACCGACTGCGGCTCCACTCATATCGAGGCGCTGCAGAAACTGGTCCGGGAGCATCATCTCGACATCGGCTTTGCTTATGACGGCGATGCGGACAGATGTATTGCCGTTGATGAAAACGGCAACGAGGTTTCCGGTGACCTGATCCTCTACGTTTGCGGCAACTACCTGCGGGAGAAGGGAATCCTGAATCACAACACCGTTGTGACTACCGTGATGTCCAACATTGGCCTGTACAAGGCCTTTGACCAGGCCGGCATCTCCTACGAGCAGACGGCTGTGGGCGACAACTATGTCTATGAAAATATGTCCGAAAACGGCTACAGCCTTGGCGGCGAGCAGTCCGGTCATATCATTTTCAGTAAATATGCAACCACCGGCGACGGCATCCTGACCTCCATCATGGTCATGGAAGCAGTGCTGGAGAGCAAGAAGTCTTTGGGAACCCTGACAAGTGATGTCAAGATCTACCCTCAGCTTCTGAAAAATGTCCGTGTGGCCGATAAGGATCAGGCT
>JAGACB010000082.1 GCA_017614345.1 Lachnospiraceae bacterium | reverse complement strand
GTTTGAAGGGCTGCTTCAGTTGCTTTTCGAAGCAAACCTTCTGGAAGTCGTGCCATCTTCCGGATTCGTACAGGTGGAAGGGATGAGCCACCACCACGGGAGAATCCGTGGCAAGACCTACCGCCTTCATCTCCTCAGGGAAGCCGATAAAGTCACCCTGCTTAAAGAGAATGCTGCGGATCATGGCGCCGATCACCCGGTCTTCGCACATGTCAAAGATCTCGGAAACCAGGAAGGTTGTTTCGCTCTCCATGGCTTCTTCCATCATGATCCGGGTCCTGCGATACTGCTCGGTGAAGGCCTTCTTTGCATCGTTCAAGTCTTCCACGTACTCATTTTTCTTGATGGCTGCGGGAAGGGACTTCAAAGCCTTTCCGCCCTTGGAAACACTGACGCTGACAGCGCCGCCGTCCCCTGCCTCGAGGAGGATCACGTATTCGCCCACCTCGTGGGGTTCAAAGAAGGAGGAAAGCTCCGAGGAGATCTCCCGCTCCATCTTGAGGACAAATCTTGTCTCGTCGGGATAGCCGGATGCGGCAGCTAAGTTCTTCACCGCCATTTCCCCGGCAGCCTTTTCACTGGCACGCCTCTGGGCGCCGAACTGCTTGGATTCCTTGATGTACTTCTGGATAAAGCTGTAGCGTTCCTTTCGTTCCTCATCCTTGCAGGGGATCAGAGCGTAGGCCATCAACAGGTCTTTATTTCTCTTCTGTTCGATCTCTGCTTCAGTCTTTTGAACGTCCATTTCCCCTCTGGCAGCATCCGCATACTTTCTGGCTCTGGAATGCTTGGATCCGTCGGAAATGTACTTGGCAGCCTTGTAGATCTCTTCAAACCGCTTCTTTCCGAGGGTCTCGTAAACCTCCCGGAACCAGTCGATATCGAAGGCTCCCACGTTGAACTCCTCCTCAGTCAGAGGAGAATACTTGGCAATGACTGCCGCCCTCTTGTCATCGAACTTCTCGTTCATATGAGCCATGAAATAGTAGCAGCCGGACATGAAGCCCTCCCAGCCCAGGTACTCGCCGATGATGGGGAGCCATTCGGGAGAATAAAGGCCTGCTTCGATGAGTCTGGCCTCTTTGATGTCCGTGCCCTTCACCAGGCTCTTCAGCTTCGCAGCCTGTTCCTTGGCATCACCTTCCGCGGCATCGGGAATGCAGACGGATAAGAGATGAGACATACTCTCTCTCTTACTGATCTGGCGGTTGGCATAGCTGTAGAACATGGAGGTCCGGTCCAGGGTCTCGGAGCCCAGGGCGCTTAAGATCCTCACAAGGTAATCCAGGCCGTAAACTCTCTTTAAGGCCAATGAGCAGGAGGAATACTCTGTAGGGGTATCACCACGGACCAGCTCATTACTCATGATGAGACGGCTGATGTTTTCATAGCATTCCGCAGCAATGGCCACTTTCTTCTTCTGAAGCTCGGAGAAATCATTTTCCCCTTCCGAACCGTTTTCAGCGGAAGCATTCCCTCCGGCAGCACCCTCAAGATATTTTTCGGGAGCCTGCTCCAGCTCCTTTGCATCCACCTTCAGGAGCTGACTCATGAGTTCATTCACGCGTCTGCGCCCGATGGCCGCGGAATAATACCGATGGTCTCTGGAGGCAATGGACTGGCCTGCCTCACGGATATACTTGATGAGGTCGGAAACCGTTTCCACGGAATCGCGGATCCGCTCCGAATCCAGAAGGCTCTTGTACAGGAAATCCCGGGAAATGTATCCGCAGGCCGCAGCCGAAATGTAGTCCACGGGATGGGGTCCCTTGCCGTTTCTGGGATCCGAAATGCTGGCATAGCCGGCAATGTTAAAGCTTTCATGCCCGATATGGCTGATCACGATGCCGTTCCGGTACAGATAGTGGATGGGGAAGTTTCGGTCATCCTCCCGGATGGTCTCGATGGCGTCACGGATCACATAGTGATCCAGAACACTCTTGTAATAGGTCTTGTCCTTCTCAGCCCGCTCCCGCTGCCAGCTGTTGATGATGGCCTCAGAGGTGTAGGCAAACTCCGTCTCTTCCTTTGTTTCATTCAGATAGAGACATACCACAGGGGCAATATATTTGGAATACTTCTGCCTCAGTCCCCTTAGGTAGATATAGTGGGACAGGATCACGGAGATCTGCTGAAGGTACTTTACCTCCAGGATCTTCTCATCCGCAAACACCGGTCCGAAGATCCTGGCCATAAGAGGCCGGAAGAATTCCAGATAACCGTTGATGGTCTTATGGTAGCCGTAGATATCAAACAGATGGTACAGATTCAGGAGCTGTCCGTCGCTTAAATAACTTTCCTGAAGGAGAGCATCCCAGACCTCGGCCAGAGGGAAGGTATTCCCCTTGGGCCCCGTGAAGGAGCCGTAGATCCCGTTGCCGATCATCTGCGTTCCGTTCCAGTACTCGTATTCCTTGTCTTTATGATCCTCGATCAGTTTATCCAGCTTTTGGATAAAGTCCTTCTCGGCCTGCAGGCCCGAAGCGCCGCTCATATGGTAAGTAACAGGCTTCTTTACCTTGCCGGATAAGCAGGAGGCTTTGCTCACTGTGTCGAACACATCGGATTCCGGGAACAACCGATAGAACAGGTCCAAAACCTCGGAGAAATACTCCGCATCCACCACCGGTGTATAGGTCGCTTCTTTATCGTACTCGAAGGTGTCCCCGCTCTCTTCTCCCGCCGAAGTTCCCCGGATCTCATCCATCAGGATCTTCTCCTTGGTGGTGGGGTTTTCGATCAGGTCCATGGTCTTAACGGCCTCCGGGAAAATGGCATCTTCTTCCTTCTTTAACCGAAGGATCAGGTCCAGTCCGCCAGTCACCTTTTCTTCTTTGCCATCCCGGAAGATCCGCTCCAGCATCTTCAGCTTTTCCTCAGGGCCTCTTGAATCCAGAAGTTCAATAACATTTGCCCGGATCTCCGCCTTCTTTAGGCGGAGCATGCTCTCCAACTGATCATAGCAGCTCTCCGGCAGACGCCCTGCAGGGGCAGCCACACCGGGGGCGGCCTCGGAACGGTCATCCTGCATCTCCTGCTTGATCAGGGCAAATGCAATGACATGGGCAGCTTCCTGCGGATCTGCCACGGCTTCCGTCAGGATCTTCAGCATCTCGGCGTTCACAGGCTGACGAAGAAGGAGCTCCAGAACACTTCCGCGGTAGGAATACTCTCCCGTGATATCCTTCAAAAGGCCTGCCGCCTTCAGGATCTCGTCTTCATCCTTCAGGGCGCTGGCGCAGAAGGCGATCCGGATGGCAAGATCATTTCTCGTCAGTTCCTCTTTATTCCAGGGAAATACGGACTCTTCGAAGGTCAGGCCCTTCTTCGGCACCCGCTCCAGGATCCCGTAGAGGAGCTCCAGGGCTTCCCGGCACTCCTTCTCGCTCTCAAAATAGAAGGAGCAGTCGGCGTAGACTCTGTCGTACCTTCCCCTGTAATAATATCTGTTCTGTTTCTGATAAAGGGTATAATTGATCCTGTCCTCCACCCGGGGCATGAATACCGGGAGAATGTTTGCCAGGATCTCATCGTCATCGTTGTACTCCCGGACGATCTCGGCGCTGTACTTTTTCAGGTCATAGGGCTGAGGATTCTTGGCCAGGAAATAGCAGGCCGTAAGCCTCTGATGGCGGCTCCCCTTTCTTGCCAGCTCCACTGCCTTCTTCATACCGTCGTGGATATCCACGGTTCCGTAGGACCAGAGACCGATGAAGATCTCCATGCTGTCCTCCGAAGAAAGCATCTCTTCTACTGCCTTATCCCCTTCATAGGTTCTGAGGATCAAAGACAATGTCTTCTTCGCGATCCGGGTATCATCTTTCGAATCAATGGCCCAGATTCCGGTAAAGACTGCCATGGCTCTTTTCACGGAAGCGAAACGGATGAGGTCATTTTCCTCAATGACCTTCAGAAGATAATGGAAGCCCTCTCGGGTTCCGAAATCCATATTTTCCGCAATGGCCTGCCGGAGTCCTTCGGACAGTCTGGCTGCCACCAGGGTCTTCCCCAGAACCTCGTACATCCGCTCGTTATGGCTCATGAACATGCCGCGGATGAACTGAGTATCCAGTGTGCCGGCTTCGCCGTAGACCACATCCGTCAATAGCTCTTCCAGCTTCGGATCACCCTCATCCAGCTTGGCTGCGATATAATAATCCGGCAGCTTTCTGACACTGTTGAACCGGAAATATGCCTTCATCTCCTCAGGCACGTCACCGGTCAGAAGGGAATAAATGTCAATCCCCTGAACCGTCACTCTCCGGTACGCCTTCAGGATATCCGAGAACCGCTTTAAGTAGAGAGTATAGTCACCGAGACCCCTGTAGGACCTTCTGTAATAGCTGTTACTCTCCGTCTGCCACTCGTTTACGGTGTCTACAGTTCTATAAAAATAAGGCAGAAGATCGTCGGAAAGGTACCCCTTCAGGCGCTTTATGTTCGCCTTGAAGTATTCCGACGGTTTCCCGCCCTTTTCCAGATGCATTCTGAGGTCTAAACCGAAGCTTTTCTTCAGCTTTGCAGGATCCCCGTAAATAAAGGAATCATCTTCCAGATTGATGAAGCTTTTGACATCCTCATCCAAAGACGCCAGCATCTTCACATCCTTTTCCAGCAGTTCTTCCCTGATCTTCGAGGCCAATGCTCTTTCTTCCGCGTCGTTCATACAGTTCCCTCCTGTACACTGTTCTATATTACTGACACCCTACCACATCCGTCCGGCCAGCATGGCAAAGCGGACAAATGTCACCGTATCCCCGTCCTTCAGACTGACGGGGGTCCCTTCCTTCCGGTACTCGGCTTCTTCCTCGCCGATAAACACCCGGACCAGTCCGTCCTCATAGGCCAGTTTTGCCGTTTCCACTGCCTTTTCGGGGTCTGCTTCCTTCTCGTTATAAACATATCCGAAGGAGATCCGGCCGATCTCCGCCAAAGCAGCGATCCGCTCCTCCTCCATGGCCTCCGGGATCTTTTCCTCCGGAGTTTGCTTCTGCCTTTTCCGAAACTCCTCCACCATGATCCTGACGGTAGCCTCGATGAGCTCTTCTGCCGTCTCCGGAACCCGGTCATACACAAACAGAACCGGCTTCACACGCCTGCCCTTTTTTCCGGGCTGTTTCATATTGATATAAAGCTCCACGGGCTCCTCCTTCCAATGTGTCTTCGGGGACGGTTCCGAAAAATGTGTTTTTGGGGACGGTTCCGAAAAACACATTTTCGTGTTTTTGAGAACCGTCCCCAAAAACACAATCCCCCAAAACACATTAATAGCTGTATTCCTGCCTGGTCCAGTGTCCTCCCCCTGAGGGGTCGGAGGTATAAGTAAAGGAACAACAGGAAGTGATATTCTGATACTGTTCTGATTTCAGGTCCACGGTACTGAAGCCCGCCAGCTGACAGATCTCCTTCTTAAGCTGATCCATCTCATTTCCGGAAGCATCCGTCACAGTGATGATCCCGTACCGATCCACTTCCACAAGGAAATAGGTTTCCGTCACACCGTAGGCGGGATCGGAAGCCACCGCCTCTGCAGCTATGAATACCTCATTGATCTTCATCATGTCACCGGCCTGATATGCCTTTTGCTTGTACCTCAAATACTGAGGAACGAATATTCCCGCACAACATGCACCCATGCAGCCGAGGATCCCCAGGATCAGGACCACCACGATCAATATGACAACGATCAATGCTCTCGAGTTTTTTTTCTGCTCTTCCACTGTAGTGAACCTCCGTCTTAAGCGTTCTTCAGATAGATTTCCAACAGCCCCTTCTGAACCAGATAAGGATCCACGATCATCTCACGACGGCAAAGAGGATTGATGACACCGGAGAAGCCGCCGGTGGCCACCACGTTGCAGGAAGTTCCCAGCTCTTCTTCGAACTTCTCCACCATACCGTCGATCATGCAGGCGGTTCCGGCAAGAAGGCCGGCCCGCATGGCATCCAAGGTGTTGGTACCGATCACATGGGTCACAGGCTCATTTGTGATTCCGATAAGAGGCAGAGCCGCCGTCTTACTTGCCAGAGCCTCAGAAGAGATCTTCACACCGGGAGCGATCACTCCGCCCCGATAGCTTCCCTTTTCATCAAGCGCCAGGATCTTGGTTGCAGTTCCGAGATCCACGATGATCACCGGAAGAGGATAATGCTTCTTTGCACCCACAGATACCGCAGCCAGGTCTCCGCCCAAAGAGCCGGGATCATCGATCCGGATATTCAGGCCGGTCTTTACCCCGGGAGACACCAGAAGGACCTTGCACTTGCAGATCTTCTCGATGGCAGCCTTGATCTGGGTGGTGGTCGGAGGAACTACGGACGAAATAATGGCGCCGTCCACCTGCTTCTCCGAATAGCCGTAAAGATGAAGGATATCTGCCAGGGAAATGGCATACTCATCGCACATTCTGTGAGGATTCGTTTCCACACGGGAATCAAAAAGGAAGGTTCCGTCTTTTTCAAAAAAGCCATATTCCGTGTTCGTATTACCAATGTCAACTGTTAAAATCATATTAATACTCCTCTTTTCGTCGGTCGGTTGATCCGCCGACAGGTTTTGGGTTCATTTTTTTGGTGTTCTTCCGAAAATCGGTTCAAATAGTAGGAATAGAAGGATTTTCGTCACACATTTATCATTGTGAGTATATCACAGGTATATATCTGTCGCAAATTTTTTTTAGATTTTTTTCAATATTTTTCCTGTTAAGGGATTGAAAAAAGACAATTTTCTGATAAAATATAGTTGTGTCCCCGATACAGGGCGGACAGCGCCGGATGATTTTTGCAGATTGCAGATCCGGATGCCGGCTTCAGAAGAAGCCGCAATTAATCTGACGATTCACACAATGGGAGGATGTTATGGATACAAGGAATTTCATGGACTTATCGGATGACGGAATCAGCAGCCAGAAAAGAACTGTCAACCCGTCAACAGAGGGTAGTTCGACTTCGTCACAGAATTCTGCTTCGGCAACAGCAACAAGCACCGCTTCTGCTTCAGCTCCTACAACTGCAGCAAGTCAGCCTGCCGCATCGTCCGAATCATCCGGACTGATCACCCCGCTTAATATCATTCTGGCGGTCGTAGCAGTGATCCTCGCGATCGCACTGGTTGTATTGCTCATTATCTGATCAATAAGAACAAAGTTAAAAAATCCGGACCTGAGGGTCCGGATTTTTTTTGTGTGCAGGTGACGAGCCGAAGTGCTCCTGCTGTGATCGCACAGAGCGGTAGCCAAAGTGACTACCTGCTTAAGATCAGCGCCTGCAGCAGCCTCGCCATCACCGTCAGCTGCTCTTTCGTCAGGGGATGGGCATGCTCACGCACCGGGTTATAGCCGGTGAAGATCAGATCTCCGCAGATCATATCGTCCTGGAGCATCCAGATCCCGAAGGGATTGTAGGGGCCTTCCATATAAGAAGACATCTTGTCATAGTAGCAGGCAACCTCGAAGGAATCTCCGATGGCCCGGTTTAACTCCCGGATGGAATCATGGGATACCGGAACCGGATAGGCCTCCGGATCGGATTTGCTGAAATAGACCCGGATACTGTCCTGATCCCGAAGATCCAGATGGATCAGGGAAAGCTTCTTCTCCGGAGTCACCACAATGGCATTGGCGTGCTCCTCATCATAAACAGACTCCCAGTAGGCGGATTCCATTTCCCCTGCCAGCTCCGACTCCCGGATCATATCCCTCCGGATGTGGTTCAAAAAACGTTCCAGGATGGCCAGCTCCTCCTCGGAAAATGACGCATTCCGAAAAAGGACTGCATCTCCCATGACCTCCCAGTGGCGTCCGTGACAGCGGTAGAACAGTTCCTCCGCCAGAGGATTGCGCTCTCCGACTCCCCGGCCTAAGACCTCCGAGCGGACACCTAAGGTCTCCTCGAAGAAATCTCCCATATCCAGACCGTGAATGATCCCGGGCTGTGCATCCCCGAAAAAAGACCGATTCGTATAGAGGGTCCGTTCTACGGTTCCGTCCGTGCGGATACAGATCGTGGCTATGACTCTTTCGTATTTTTGATCCATAAGCATTTACCCTGATTTAACAGTAACATGGGCCTTACAGGCCCTGTTCATCCTCCGAAACCTTCTCAAAACGCAACAAGAGGCAGAACCCTTTAGGGATCTGCCTCTTTTGAAAAATTATTTCTTTTCCTTTAACAGATCTCTGATCTCTGTCAGAAGAACTACATCAGCAGGATCCTCTGCAGGTGCAGCAGCCTCTTCCTCTTCCTTTTTCTTCTTGCCGAGAGCCATCATCTTGTTGACAGCCTTGACCATGATGAAGATGCAGAAAGCCATGATCAGGAAATTGACTACCTGAGTAATGAAATCACCGTAGTTTAAGGACAGCGCCTGGATCTCTTCCATAGTAAGACCTGTGTAGTCCACCCAGGGAAGACGGATGCAGCCGGCTACCTCAGTTCCGCCGATGGAACTGATCAGAGGATTGATGAAATCGGCGGTCAGCGCAGTAACGATATTACCGAAAGCAGCACCGATGATCACACCGACAGCCATGTCCATGACATTTCCCTTCAGGGCAAATTCCTTGAACTCCTGGAAAAATTTCTTCATAAAACAAAACACCTCTCTCTCTTTATTTCCGCCACTAAAGCGGATGTTCTCTCATAGCTACACTCTAGCACCGGAAAGGCTTATTTGTCAATGATTTTATTCACTCCGAGACCAGTACTCCGAGGAGAGAAAACTCTTCTCCGCGGCTGTCCGGACTCTTTTTGATCACCACGGTGTGAAGGCCGGCTTCCTCCGAGGAAAATACCTCCTTCGCATCCGCATAATTTCCCCAGCCGCCGGTGAAATCCGCATCCAGAAGCGCTGCCTTTTCGCCGTCCACAAAGACCTCGAACTGACCGCCCTTTCCGTCCGTCTGCCGGTAATACAGAATGCCGAGATTTTTGAAAGTCGCCGTAAAGGTCAGCTCCCCGTCGCCGCTCCCGGTGGACAGGTCATCCGGAAAGGCCTCGAACACCCGGCTCTCCTCAAAGGTTCCCTTATCGGTGATCTCCAGTTCCTTACTTCCCAGGATCCTCGAATCCAGGTATTTTTCTTTGGTCACCGGCTTTTTGGAAAATGTCTCCGGCTCCTCATAGGTATCTGCCGCCTCATAAACGCTGTTTAAGTATTTCCAGATCATTTCCCCGGCGATCCTGTGACCCAGGGCGGAAGGATGAACCTCATCCCCCGAAAGATCCTTTGCCGTATAGGTCCCCGACTCCATCAGATCCTTGATCACGTTCCGGTAGCTCAGCATGGGCAGGGCGTAGGGAAAGCCCACGGCCTGATGCTGGTTCTGGGCGCTGACTAAAGAAGTCTGAGCCATAAAAAGTAACATGACTGCAGGCTCGCTTTCGGACTTTAGGATCCGGCGGACCAAGTTGTCATAGTTTGTTTTTGATACGATGTTGTCTTCATCATTCACGGAGAACTCCACCAGCACCAGATCAGGATCGTGATCCAGCACATCCACCTGAACCCGGTGCACTCCCAGGTAGGAATCCGTAGCACCGATGCCCGCATTGATCCAGGTAACCTCAGACTCAGGGAAAGTTTCCGTCCACCAGTCCCGGAAGATCTCCGCGTACATTTTCCGCTCGGAAACCTCGTTGTCCTTGCTGCCCTGAGAAATGGTCCCCATGGTGATGGAGCCGCCGATGGCCGCAATGGTTACGGGTTCTCCCCGCTCCGCCTTCCGCATCACCGCTGCCAGAGCAGCCTCACTGCTGGCGGCATAGCTGTCTGCCAGAGCCATCTGCTCCTCGGAAAGATAATCTGTGGGACTGGGTTTTATATTCATGGAATGCCTCTCCTTATTCGGATCCTTTTGTGCTGCCGGATCATTTTGTGTTGCCGTTTCGTTCCGGCTTCCGTTCTGACCGCCCGGATCGGTAACGTTGATGGTCTCATTGGGTTCCGTCTGCCCATTCCCGGTGGTGCCCTGACATCCGGTCAGGCCCATGAGCAATGATAAACATACCGCAAGTAAGATAAAACCGCTCTTTCGCATTTCCGCTCCGTCCTTTCCGGTGATCAGCCTCAGTGTTTTCGTCTCTTCACCTGACTTGTTTCCATCATAAAACAGCCGAAAGGGCTAGTCAATGTAAAACCCTTTCGGCTGAAGTGTATGTTTCTTTCAAACCTGTTCCAGACCCTCTCGCAGGCTCGGTCATTTAACATGATCATTCTGATATTTGTGATGTCTGTCAGATCTTCTCCGACTTGCTGTCGTTGTAGATCTTGATCATGGTCGTCAGCACTTTGCCGATCCGTGAGCGTTCCTCGCTGTCAGACTCGTGGTACTCATGCAGGGCCAGCTGCATCAGCTTGCCGGACTTGGTGGAAAAATCCGGTACCGTACGGATCCCGGATTCCTCCAGGATGGCTGCGATCCGGTCACACATGTGTTTTAATTCCTCCGGAGACATCCGGTTGACTGTTTCCTGAACGGAGATCCCTATGGAAACGGTGTTCTCATTCAGGGAATCCGCACGGATAAATTCGGTCCCCATGGTCTCCCAGCCGCCGCAGGCATGCTGTGTTCCGATATTTCTGGCCCGGTTCTTCACGATGTTCAGTTCCCAGTCCCGGAACAAAAGAAGTCCCACAACAGACCCTTCCGGAATGTAGGCGTGGATCCGGTCATGGATCTTTCGGAAACCGTCACTTCCCAAAAAGGGATGGAGAAATCCGGGAGAATCAAAGGCATCGATCCCGAGAATAGCTCCGTCAAGGCCATGTTCCGCTGCCCGGGCTGCGGCATAGATCGCCAGATTACCGCCCTTGGAATGGCCGCCGATCAAAAAGGTATCCTCCGGATATTTTTCCAGAAGGCGAAGAAGATATTCTTCACTGTGCTGCTGTGCCGGAACCGGAGCCCTATAAGACATATCAAAGTCCTCCAGCCATCCGATCACGGTCTCATCCGTTCCGCTGAAGGAAACATACCTGAGGCCCCCCGGAAGTTTAAAGCATTCCGCAGCAAACTGCTCCGTGGTCTCCGGATCGATCCGTTGCTCATAATCACTGACCTCAATCTCCCCGAAACGTTCGGTCCGGGACATCTCCGCAAAAACCCGGTCTGCCAGAACAAAGGCCTTATGTTCATTCCATTCCGGATGCGCCAGCTTGTAGTGGTGTTTCTTCTTCCTGTATTCCAGCGCCACCTGCTTTACCGGCG
>JAGACB010000081.1 GCA_017614345.1 Lachnospiraceae bacterium | reverse complement strand
CTTCGCGTCTTTCGGCTTCTGCCTTCTCAGCTGCGATCCTTTCAGCTTCGCGTCTTTCGGCTTCTGCCTTCTCAGCTGCGATCCTTTCAGCTTCGCGTCTTTCGGCTTCTGCCTTCTCAGCTGCAATTCTTTCAGCTTCGCGTCTTTCGGCTTCTGCCTTCTCAGCTGCGATCCTTTCAGCTTCGCGTCTCTCAGCCTCAGCCTTTGCAGCTGCTGCTCTGGCTTCTTCAGCCTTTCTGGCTTCCTCAGCCTTCTTTGCTGCTTCTGCCGCTGCTACTGCAGCTCCGCCTGCCACTGCGGCACCTGCCGCAACCGCTGCTCCTGCTGCAACCTTTGAAGCAGAGGACTGTGCCGGCTTGGAAGGCTTAGCTCCCTTGGGAGCGGCTTCTTCCGCAGCAAACTTCGCCTTACGGTATTCCTGAAGCGGGCTGTCAAATGCGAACTCCTGGCTTTCATTTGACCGGTAGGTCTTATCCATCTTCTGGATATCGATCACACCGGTGGTCTCAGCAGCCTTCAGAAGCTCCTTAAAGACACGATTATTGATCTTATAGTTGGTATAATTCTTACCGGGATTTGCATAATCCTCAAAAACGGTAATGAACTTAAAGGGCTTGTCCTTCTTCTGCATGGCAGCATAGATCTTCTCGGTAAGCTTCTCACCGCGAACGGAATCCGTGATCTTCAGGGACACGCCCTCAGGGAACACGATCCACTCCGGGGGATAAGAAGGTGCCGCAGATCCGCCTGCACGGTATACGTCCGGATCCGGAAGCGGAATATCCTTGGTATTACGGATATAAGGGTCTCTCTTATTGCTTTCAGCCTCTACGCGGTAACCGGAGAAATCCAGACATACGCCATTAAAGGAAACGGCCTTGTCAAACTCCTCTTTGGAAATACCGTAAACACGATACTTCTTTCCTCTGCAATAGAAAAAGCCATGGTTATCCATGGGAGATCCGTTTTCGGACTCCACATATTCCCATTCCGAAACCATGGAACAACGTTTATGATTCTTATTGTCGTAATAAACGATCAGGTAGTACCCGTGTGTTCTTCCGTCCTCCTGTATCTGAACACTGTCCTGAACATCGGCCTGCTGCATATCTGCAGTCTCACCCTGAACCTTTGAGATCAGGCTGCTCAGGGTCTTTTTAATTCGGTCGTCTCTGTTCTCACCCATAGCATAAATCCTTTCGGAAAATGTTTTCATTCACTCTTCGGTGTGATAATAAACGAGGTTAATTAAAGTATAAAGGTATTATACTAAAATCGGCACGTTTTTTCAATAACAGCATAGGAAAAATACATAAAAAATTCGGGCGGAAGGAACACTCCTTCTGCCCGAATTTTACTCATTCCGGTTACATTTCTGAAAAAACCGTTTATCAATTCTAAATTGGTGAATTTATCTTACCGGTGCGATCAGGATCCGGCCGGTTCCGCGGTAAACATTTACCAGGCCTTCACCGGAAGCAGCAGATCCAACCAGAGAAGAGGTGGAACGCTCAACCGTGAACGTCAGGGTGTTGGACCATGCAAATGCCATGTTGCCGTCGATCTTGACGGTATCATTTTCCACATCCACAACAATGACTTCTTCTCTCGGAACAGGGCTCTCGAGAACTGCAATGCCGTGTCCGGTCAGTGCGGTATTGAAGAGGCCTTCGCCGCCCAGAGCTGCGGAAGAGATGGTGGAACGGGCTACTACGGAAAGGTTTACGGTATCCTCACAGGCCATGAACATTCCATCCTCGATCACCATGTTGCCGTTCCAGTTTGCCAGATCCTCGAAGAGGATGTAACGATAGGTGGGCTCTAAGATCAGATAGCCGCGGCCACCGTAACGGGGCTTTACTGCAGATTCACCGGTTACCTTGCTTCCGATCAGCTTCTTTGCAAAATCACCTGCGCCCTTGATGTTGGTGTGGATGTTGACATCACCGAGCATCATCTGCATTGCACCGCCCTGAACAACTACGGAATTACCGTTCAAGGATGCGATGACCTGACGCTTGTGAACGTTCATCTTGGATGCGAAGTAAGCGCTCTGAGCGGTGTCGCGGGATACGGAGACATCCTTCTGATATTCCAGCAAAGAGAAGCATCCTGCAGTCTGGACTATTCTGTGGGCCTCGGTGTTCTGTACGAGATTGGTTCTGATCATGTTTGTTTCCTCCTGAAATACGTTTTTGGTTTTTGCTTTGATTTTCTTTTTTGCTCCGGCTTCAATTTTCACATCAGCTTTCGCAATTTCTGCCTTTATGTTTCACACAGCCCTTTCCGGCTGCTCAAGCACATTTTCCTTCCCCTTGAACTTAGTCGATGGGGTCGTTGCTGAACCAGAAGGTCTTGTACTGAATGCTCTGGTTCAGCTTCAGAAGAGTCCATTCCTCATAGGAATATTCCACCTTCTGAACTTTTCCTTTTTTATCCTCGACGGTAACCCAGTACTTCTCACTCCTGCTGCCCAAGGCTTTGGTTCCGTAGCTGATACTCTTGTCGCCGTCACCGCCGTGTTCGGTCATGCCCTTGGTCTCGCCCCAGTAGGGATTCTGGTCGTTTCCGCTGGTATTGATGGAGCTGACCCGTTGCCACCGGCCTATGGAGTAATAGTATTTCGTGTCGTAGACCGGCACATCGACATACACAGGGTCCTGATAGTACTCCGTCTTGTATTCTGTTTTGTATACCGGTACCTCATATTCCTCAAACTGCCCGTTCCCGAGGTCCCGGTACTCCGTTCGGTATCCGTCCTGAACCTGAACGGCAACCTCTCTGGACTTTTCTTCGTAGTGGTCCAGCACGTGATCGTAGCTTCGGATCTCCTCCGATGAACTGATGAGCGTCGCTCCCGATGGCATCGACCAGTCGCTTTCACGGCTCTCTTTATACTCATCAACCGCAATGCTCCGCTCCCAGCCGAAGCCCGTGATATTGGACTCCTTGGTCACCGGCCAGAAGAATTTCAAAAGACCGCAGCAGCAGATGGCGATCAGGATAAATCCGATAATGGCGCCTATGACGCCGCCCTTTTTCTTTTTCTTCGCCGGCCTTGCGCCCGAGGCAAATGATCCTACCGCGCCGATCCCTCCGTCGCCTCCGGATCCTCCGTTTCCGCCGTAGCCACCCGAGCCGCCGGATCCGCCGTAGCCTCCGTAGCCGGGGCTTCCCGGACTTCCGGGATCACCGGGGTTACCGGGATTACCCGGATCACCGCCTGCTCCGCCACCTGCTCCGGCATTTCCCTGAGCCTTGGCTCCTCCGCCGGGCTCCTGGGGCTGATTCGGATCGTTTCCGAAATAGTCCATGGTTGCCACGGATTTTAAGGAAGCGCAGTTCCTGCAGACCTGATCGGCCGCCGAGTTCTGTGCGTTACAATATTCGCAGATCCAGTTGGCTTCCTTGGACTCCTGGTCCTTCGAAACCTGTTCGATCTGATTCGGATCAATGAAAAACTTGGTTCCCGGCGGGATCGGTGCAGCACAGTTGGGACAATGCTTCACATCTCCCCGGTTGACCGTTCCGCAGCTCTCACATTTCCAGTAACCCCATACGTTCATAGGCGTTCCCCTCCATAGTTGCAGGTCAGTTGCAGACCAGTTGCAGGTCGAAGGCCTGCAACATAAACATAGTTTTATTATACCCGATTTCGGGCTTTTCGCAATCACTTTTCACATCACAGCCGGCCTCTCCCGTCCACAAAGACGTGGGCTTCGGACAGGTTCATTTTCCTGCGCTCTCCG
>JAGACB010000080.1 GCA_017614345.1 Lachnospiraceae bacterium | reverse complement strand
GATGGATCCTGCAAAGATCGGATCTTCTTCTCCTGCGGGAGTCTTCGGCTGGGACGGCGCTGCAGGAAGCTGCCTGACCATGGATACCGCATCCAAGACCACCTTGGTCTATGTTGAACATGTCCGCAATCACGGCTATTCCTACGCAACCATTCATCCTACACTGAGAGACCTGGTGTTCGGTGAGTAATTGAAAATCTGATTGCAAAATACCAACGACATTTGTATAATCACAAGAAAAAAAACAGGAGGGTATCATATCATGGAACATATTACATTCAAGCCCAAGGGTGTTTGCTCGGTTCAGATCGATTTTGACCTGGAGGACGGCAAGCTGCACAACGTAAAGTTTACCGGAGGCTGCAACGGAAACCTGAAGGCCATCGGCCGTCTGGTAGAGGGTAAGGATGCTAAGGAGATCGCCGACATTCTCCGGGGAAATGACTGCAAGATGAGAGGCACTTCCTGTGCGGACCAGTTCGCCAAGGCAATCGACCAGTACGCTTAATGTTTATGATCGCAACAGATCGTCAGAACATTTTTCAGGGCTGAAATGCGGCATAAAACAAAAAGTGATATGCCCGTCACAAAAAGTGGTGCGGCACCATAAAAGATGATTCTAATTTCATAAAAGATAATAGGCAAAACCCCTTTCACTCATGTACACTTAAGATGCAGGTTGAAGATCTGCAAACAGTGTTGAGATGAAAGGGGTTGCATTTTTATGAGGATTTTACTGATCGGGGGAACCGGGACCATCAGCATGGCCATTACGGAGCTCCTGGCAAAGGGAAATGATGAGGTGTATCTGCTGAATCGGGGTAATCGGGATACAGAGGTGCCGGAGGGCATTCGTCTGATCCGGGCAGATATCAACAACGAGGCTGAGGTTTTGGAGAAGATTGGGGATCTTCACTTTGACGCAGTCTGCGAGTTTATCGGCTTTGTAAAGAGTCAGCTGGAGCGTGACTACCGGTTATTTGCCGGCAGAACGGATCAGTATATCTATATCAGCTCTGCATCGGCCTATCACAAGCCGGTGAGAGGGTATGTGATCAATGAAGGGACCACACTGGCGAACCCTTACTGGCAGTATTCCAGAGACAAGATCGAGTGCGAGGAATACCTGATGAAGCTCTACCGTGAGGAAGGCTTCCCGGTGACCATTGTGCGCCCCAGCCATACCTATGACAAGCGCAGCGTGCCCATGGGCGTTCACGGAAACGGCGGCAGCTATCAGGTGATCCGCAGAATGCTGGAGGGCAAGAAGGTCATTATCCACGGAGACGGATCATCTCTCTGGACCATGACCCACAATTCGGATTTTGCCAAGGGCTATGTGGGCCTCATCGGAAATCCTCACGCCATCGGCGAGGCTTTCCAGATCACCAATGATGAGTCCCTGACCTGGGATCAGATCTATGAGTGCATTGCCAAGGCCCTGGGTGTGAAGCTGAATGCAGTCCATATCTCCTCGGAGTTTCTGGCAGCGGTCAGCGACTATGATTTTACCGGCGGTCTTCTGGGCGATAAAGCCTGCACCGTTGTTTTGATAACAGCAAGTTAAAGAGAGCCGTTCCCGGCTTTGTTCCCACTGTTCGGTTCGAGCAGGGCGTGAAGGAGACCATTGACTATGTTCTGTCCCATCCCGAGTGTCAGATCCCGGATCCGGAATTTGATGCCTGGTGTGACCGCGTGATCGAGGCCCTTGAAGAGACCAAAAGGAGACTGAGCAATGGTTAATGTCAAAGGAAAATGGGCTTTTGTCACCGGAGCCAGCAGAGGCATAGGGCGCCTCGCGGCTATGGAGCTTGCAAGATGCGGCTGCAACCTGATCCTTCATGCAAGGAAGAAGGAGCATTTGTCCGAGGTTCTGGAGGAACTGAAGACCTACGGCGTAAAGTGTGTGGCAGTGGAAGCGGAGCTTTCCGATCTTACGGCAGTGGAGCGGATGCTGGCGGAGATCGATGAAACCGGTATTAATGTTGAAATTGTCCTGAATAATGCAGGAATGCAGATTGCTTACCGGAAGGAGTTTCTGAGTACTCCGGCAGAGGATTATACTCAGAGCTTTCTGGTAAATACCACGGCTCCCATGATGATCTGTTATCACTTCCTGCCGGGGATGATCACAAGAGGCTTCGGGCGGATCGTCAATACCACCAGCGGCATTGCCTTAGAGCCTGAGCAGGCCGGGTATTCCGCAAGTAAGGCGGCCCTCAGCAAGGTTACCGTGGATCTGGGCTCGAAGCTGGAAGGCACCAATGTGCTGATCAACCTGACGGATCCCGGCTGGTGCAGAACGGACCTGGGCGGTCCTTATGCTCCGGGAGCTCCGGAGAGTGCTCTTCCCGGCGTTTTAGTGGGCGTCTTTGTGGACGACGGCAGATGCGGCCGGAACCTGGCTGCCGGCTATTTCTATAATATGACCATGGAGCAGGCTGTGCTCCGGGCCGAATCACTTTAATTCTCAGATTATCAGTTTATTACACTCCTTAAACAGACTCTCCGGGGCCCTGAAAAGCTCACGGAGAGTCTTGTTTTATCAAGTTCAAAAAATCATTGAAAAAAAGGCAAAAATGTAAGATAATGTAAGGTAATATCCTTGAGAAGGAGGGTTTTTGTATGGCGGATAATAAGACTGTTACAGCGCAGGAAGAGGAGCAGGTCGAATACAGACCCATGCCCATGATCGGTGATAAGGCTCCTTCCTTCAGAAGCATGACTACCATGGGAAAGATCAATTTCCCTGAAGATTACAGCGGAAAATGGGTGGTTTTCTTTTCTCATCCTGCAGACTTTACACCCGTGTGCACCACGGAGTTCATTGCTCTTGCTAAGAGAGCGGAAGAGTTTAAAAAGTATAATACCGAGCTTCTGGGTTTATCCATTGACTCGGTTCATTCTCATCTGGCCTGGGCGGACAGCATTGAGAAGATCAACTGGCAGGGCGAGGGCGCAGTAAAGATCCCCTTCCCCATTGTTGCGGATATCAGCATGAACGTATCGAAGAAGTACGGCATGCTTCAGACGGTGGCAAGGACTCAGACCGTTCGTGCGGTATTCATCATCGACCCCGAATCCATGATCCGCTGCATCCTGTATTATCCCATGTCCACGGGACGGAATATCGACGAGATCATCCGTGTGCTGCTTTCTCTGCAGAAGCACGACCGCGAGAACATTGTCACTCCGGCCAACTGGCGGCCCGGTCAGGACGTGCTTTTGGGAGCACCTCTGACTCTGGAGGAGGCCAATGCCCGTATGAACAGCAGCGATCCGGAGTACTTCAGTTATGACTGGTACCTGACTGCAAAGAGAAATACCTCTGTTGTGGTGGGAAATGATTCCCACGATGCGGTAGTCAATACCGGCAAGGAGATCATGGAGTTCAAGACCTCTCCGGATGCCATCTGGATGGAGGATGAGACCGGCTTTACCATTGCCCAGGTGAATTTCACCGCCAACGAAGACGGAGAAATGGGCGTTATCGGAACATTTGTCAATCCGGAATACCGGAACAAGGGCATTGCTTCCGCACTGATGGAGGCCACTACGGATCACTTCCGCAGAAACGGCATTAAAGCAAGACTTTACTGTTCCTATGCCATCCGCTGGTTTGCGGCTCATCCCGGAAGCTATGACGTGCTCATTGACCCGGAGGATGTAAAGGCCAAGGCTGAGGAACTCAAATAATCTGATGGTTATAAAAGTGTATGACCAAAGAGGTCGAAAAAACAACTTGGATGTTATGAATGAGCACGAAGACAAAACGCTCATCAGGAAAGGAATCGATAAAATGATCTATACCGTAACACTCAATCCCGCACTTGACTACGTGATCCATCTGAAAGCCGGTCTGGAGCTGGGAGAGACCAACCGCAGTACGGGGGAAGAACATTATTTCGGTGGAAAAGGCATTAATGTATCCGTGATCTTAAACCGCCTGGGAACTCCCAGCAGGGTTCTGGGTTTTGTGGCAGGTTACACGGGTGAAGCGATTGTTCAGGGGATCATGGCTGAGGGGCTTGATGATGATATGATCCGCTTGAAGAACGGCGCTTCCAGAATTAACGTAAAGATCAAGTCCGAGGACGAGACCGAGATCAATGCAAACGGACCGGAGATCGCTCCGGATGAGCTGGAACAGCTCATGAGCCGCCTGGATGAGATCGGAGAGGGAGATGTGCTGGTTCTGGCCGGCAGTATTCCGAAGTCCGTACCTGCGGATATCTATCTGAAGATGTTACAGCGTGTGGAAGGCAAGGGTGTTCTGACCGTGGTGGATGCATCCGGTGAGGTCTTAAAGCAGGCTCTTCCCTTAAAACCCTTCCTCATCAAGCCGAATCTGGCAGAGCTCAGTGGCATCTTCGGCTGCGAGCCCAAGGGAGATGCAGAGGTTCTGCAGTATGCCAAGAAGCTTCAGGAGCTTGGTGCAAAGAACGTGCTGGTATCCCTGGGAAGCGAAGGAGCGCTCCTTCTTTCCGAAGAAGGAACTGCATGGAAGATCGGTGTTCCGGTCCGTGACCGGGTAAATACCGTGGGCTCCGGAGATTCCATGGTGGCAGGCTTCCTGTCCGGCTACTTAAAGAGTCACGATATGAAGGAAGCTCTGATCCTGGGCTCTGCTGCAGCCAGTGCCACAGCCATGTCACCGGGTCTTGCAGATCAGGCCAAGATCCTGGATATGGAGAAGCGGATCCTTCGGGGAGACGCCGGGATCGCAGAGATCTGAAAGTATTTGATCGGGATCCGATCCGGTTTCGGCCGGGTCTGATCCCGGTTTGATTAGTAAGAAGAGAAGGCGGGGAAAAATGATGAAAGGGGTTCATCAGGCAAAGACCGGGACGTATACCGGGATCGCTGCTTCCCAGGGCATAGGCATCGGAAAAGCAGTGATCCTGGAGAGTGAAGCGTTCACTTATGAGAGTAAGCGTACCGGAGATGTGGAGACCGAACAGAGAAGATATCTCGAAGCGGCGGACAAGCTCATCGATCAGACTGAAGAACTGACCTCGGAGGGAGATGTAAAGCCCGAGGCCGGGATCGTTCGTGCCCAGATCCCCCTTTTGCGGGATCCGGAGCTTAAGCAGGTGATCATGAATCTGATCCTGGAAGGCTCCAGTGCGGAGAGTGCGGTGGTCAGCGCCTGCAATGCCTTCATTGAGCTTTTTGAAGCTTCGGATGATGAGATGTTAAAGGAGCGGACCGCGGACCTTCGGGATCTGAAGGAGCGGTTTCTCTACCGGCTTACGGGCAGAAAAGGACCGGACCTTTCGGACCTTCCCGAGGGCAGTGTGATCGTAGCCGGGGAACTGACCCCCTCCATGACCCTTCGGATGAATGGAAAATGTGTCTCCGGCATTGTAACGGAATGCGGAGGAAGCACCTCTCATGCGGCGATCCTCTCCAGAGCCATGGAGATCCCGGCGGTGCTTTCCGTGCCGGATATCACAAAGTTTGTGAAGCAGGGGGACCTTCTGATCGTGGACGGAAGTGAAGGCCGGGTCCTGGTACGGCCGGATGAAAGCACGGCTGAGGATTACAGCACACGGAAAGAGGCGTATTTGGAGAAAAAGAGACTCACGGAGAAATACATTTCCCTGCCTACCCTGTGTAAGGACGGAAGTCCCCGGAAGGTGCTCTGCAACATTGCATCTCCCGAGGATACGGCTCAGGTGAAGGCCTTCGGCGGGGAAGGTGTGGGGCTTTTCAGAACCGAATATCTGTACATGAACCGGAATGACCTGCCCTCGGAAGAGGAGCAGACGGAGGTTTACCGGAGGGTGCTTTCCGCCGTGGACGGAGAGGTGATCATCCGGACTCTGGATATCGGCGGTGACAAGGCGGCCAAGACCCTTTCCATTCCCGAGGAAGCCAATCCTTTTTTGGGCCTTCGGTCCATTCGTTACAGCTTAAAGAGAAAAGACATTTTCCGGGTGCAGCTGAGGGCTCTCTTACGGAGCAGTACCGAGGGACAGCTTAAGATCATGCTGCCCATGGTGACCTGCGTCGAAGAGATCCGGGAGGTTCGGACCATGATCCGGGAGGAAGAGGAGCACCTTCGGCAGGAAGGCATCGCCTTTGCGGAAAGGATCCCTCTGGGGATCATGGTGGAAACACCGGCGGCTGTTCTGATGGCGGATGTTCTGGCCCGGGAAGCGGATTTCTTTTCCATAGGCACCAATGACCTGACGCAGTATCTCATGAGCGCCGACAGAGGAAATCCCGAGGTGGATCACCTGAATTCCGTGTTCCAGCCGGCTCTGATCCGGGGCATCAGCTCCGTGATCCGGGGGGCAAAGGCAGCGGGGATCCCCGTGGGAATGTGCGGAGAGGCAGCGGCAGAGGAGCTTCTGACACCGCTCCTTGCGGGCCTTGGCCTGGAGGAGTTCTCCGTCAATCCGGTGAGTGTTCCTCTGGTCCGGGCAAGGCTGGCACAGACGGATCCGAAGGAAGCAGGGCAGCTTGCAGAGAAGGTGCTTTGCCTTACGAGTGAGGCAGAAGTGCGGGATTTTTTGAAAACGAACAGTTTGTTATAACATTTGCCAAAAATTAAGGGGAAATTTCGGAAAAAAATACAGGATTTCCGCAATTTCCCTCTTTTTTTATTTCATGAAAAATGGTATGATAGGCAAAGATGGTTTTCAGACTCACAGGTCTGATACTCACAACTTTTTCTTAGGAGGAAAGATATGAACAATTTACCAAAAGTTAAAATTGGTATTGTCGCAGTAAGCCGGGATTGCTTCCCTGAAAGCTTGGCTGTGAACAGAAGAAAGGCTTTGGTTGAGGCCTATACTTCAAAGTATGATGCAGCAGACATCTATGAGTGTCCGATCTGTATCGTTGAGAGCGAAATCCACATGGTTCAGGCTCTTGAGGATGTTAAGAAGGCAGGATGTAACGCACTTTGCGTATTCCTCGGCAACTTCGGTCCCGAGATCGCTGAAACTCTTCTTGCAAAGCATTTTGATGGTCCTTCCATTTTCGTTGCTGCAGCTGAGGAGAGCCAGGGCGACCTTATGGACGGCCGTGGCGATGCATACTGCGGTATGCTGAACGCAAGCTACAACTTAAAGCTTCGTAATGTAAAGGCTTATATCCCCGAGTATCCTGTAGGAACCGCTGAGGAATGCGCTGATATGATCAACGAGTTCGTTCCGATCGCAAGAGCTATCGTAGGACTTTCCGATCTGAAGATCATCTCCTTCGGTCCCAGACCTCTGAACTTCCTTGCTTGTAACGCTCCCATCAAGCAGCTTTACAACCTGGGCGTAGAGATCGAAGAGAACTCCGAGCTCGACCTGTTCGAGTCCTTCAACAAGCATGAGAATGATATCCGTATCCCTGAGAAGATCAAGGAAATGGAAGCAGAGCTTGGTGCAGGCAACAAGAAGCCTGAAGTTCTGAAGAAGCTTGCTCAGTACGAGCTGACTCTCCTTGACTGGGTTGAGGCTCACAAGGGATATCGTAAGTATGTAGCGATCGCCGGAAAGTGCTGGCCTGCATTCCAGACCCAGTTCGGTTTCGTTCCCTGCTATGTTAACTCCCGTCTGACCGGTATGGGTATCCCCGTATCCTGCGAGGTTGATATCTACGGATGTCTTTCCGAGTTTGTCGGCTGGTGTGTAAGCCAGGATGCAGTTACTCTGCTCGACATCAACAACTCCGTACCTGCAGATATGTACAAGGAATCCATCGAGGGCAAGTTCCCTTACAGCCAGAAGGATACCTTCATGGGCTTCCACTGCGGTAACACCTGCTCCAGAAAGATGGCATTCTGCGAGATGAGATATCAGAAGATCATGGCAAGAGCTCTGCCGATCGAGGTTACCAACGGTACTCTCGAGGGCGATATCGCTCCCGGCGAGATCACATTCTTCCGTCTTCAGTCCACCGCTGATGCTAAGCTTCGCGCTTACATCGCACACGGTGAGGTTCTTGACGTAAGAACCAAGTCCTTCGGTTCCATCGGTGTATTTGCTATCCCTGAGATGGGTCGCTTCTACAGACACGTGCTGATCGAGAAGAACTTCCCTCATCACGGTGCTGTAACCTTTGGTCATCATGGTAAGGCTCTGTTCGAAGTATTTAAGTTCATCGGTGTTCCGATCGAGGATCTTGATTACAACCAGCCTAAGAGCCTGCCTTATCCTACCGAGAATCCCTTCGCTTAATTACTGACGGGTCTTATAGGAAAATGAATTTCTTCCGGAACAGATACTTTCACCGGTGTCTGTTCCGGTTTTTTCAAAAGGAGGAGCATTATGGCTCAGTTCTTGATCCTTGTCACACAGATCATGGATGAACGTAACCGGACAAATACCATCATCAGCCTTGTCTGCATTGCCTCTTTGTTCCTGGTGATCTTTCTGGAACTGGATCGTCAGCTGTCGAAAAAGAAGGACAGCCCTGAGACAACATTTTTCCGGTCGCCCTATTATCTGGCAACCAAAAAATCGCTGGACTGGACCACGGGAAATCCATACAGACTGAAGGTTTACCGGATCTATCAGGAGGCTGTGAAGAACGGAGCCCGTTACGGTATGCGCCGTTCGGACCGAAATCCGTTAAAATCCAAGCATGACTGCGGGTTTGCACTTTACTTAAACCTTCCGGGCTTTGACGGAAAAGAAGTGATGGCGGATCTTGTGATGCTGACCAACTACGGTCCCATCATGTTCATCCCTGCAGAGGGAGACGGCTTTGTATCCGGTGCTTCTGCTGATAAGGAGTGGATCTGCTCCAGGAGCGGTGATCCGGAGCGTAAGGAAGACATTATCCGGACCTTTCCGAATCCGGTGCCTGAGGCCAAAAAGAAGGCAGATGCCGTAAGACGTGCCTTAAAGATCCATTCGGACTGGGAGGATTACGCCAATGCCCTTCAGGTGATCGTCGTGTTTACGGGAGAGGAACCGAAGCTGGACCTTAAGTTCAAGGAAAGTTATCTGAAGGCGGTTACCTTAAACCGGCTTCATGATTTCCTTCATCGTCCTTCTGATGAAAATGATCTCTGGATCTCCGAGGATATCATTCCGGCCATGACCAAGGAGCTGCAGCTCCATTTTGATCCGGAAGCCTATAAAGGGGCGGGGAAAAAGAAAGAAGAATCTATATGATCACAGAAAAAGCGCAGGAACAGATGGTTCCCGCGCTTTTTCTGTAATTAGGATATGATTAATTGGGGGTTGGGTAATAATGTGATCGAATCTTAACATGTTTTTTTGAGTTTGAATAGAGCTTTTGAAAACATCGATCTG
>JAGACB010000079.1 GCA_017614345.1 Lachnospiraceae bacterium | reverse complement strand
TGCACTGCCGGATCAGCTCTTGAAGTGTGAGGCGGGAGATACCGCAAGCCAGCTTCTGCTTATCGACCGAGACGGTGAAGATGTGCCCTATGTGGTGGCAGATCTGGTGGCCCAGTACACGGACATCCTCTGGGAGTTTCACGAGGATCCGAACCGTATGTTCGTGGTGTCAGACTTTTCCTCGGAAGGAGTAGCCGTAAAGGGTGAGACCACTCCGAAGGATCGGGAGATCCCGGTGAGAACCTTAGCGGGAGTCAAAAGTCCCGTGCTGACCTACCTTTCCGTGGGCGAGAGCGCACAGCTCCTTCAGATGGAAGGCTCCAAGTGGATGAAGGTGGAGACGGAGGACGGTTACATCGGCTACGTTCAGGAACGTTATGTGTCGGATGCGGAGCCCCTTACCATATCCCACGGCATCGAAGAGCCGGTCTACAAGAACCTTTCCATGGGCGAAGATCACATCTGTATGCTGTGGCATCAGATCTTTGAAGAGGATACCGGGGTGGAAGCCCTTCCCGATCTCTTAAGTCGTGCCACCATGGCAAATGTCATTTGCCCTACCGTCTTTTCTTTGGCGGATGAGAAGGGGACCATTCAGTCCCGGGCCTCGGAAAAATATGTTGATTATGCCCATGATCACGGACTCTTTGTCTGGGCCATGGTGGAAAATATCAGTCTTGCCCCGGATTCCTACGAATTCCTTCGGACTTATTCGGCAAGAAAGAACCTGATCGACGGGATGATCCTTCAGTGTAAGGAATACCATTACGACGGCATCAATGTGGACTTTGAAAGCCTGTCAGCGGATTGCGGCCCTCATTATCTGGAGTTTATCCGGGAGCTTTCGGTGGAATGCCGGAAGGAAGGCCTGTTCCTTTCCGTGGACAATTACGTTCCCATGAGCTACTCGGCCTTCTACGACCGGGCAGAGCAGGGCAGGATCGTGGATTATGTGATCGTCATGTGCTACGATGAGCACTGGGGCGGCAGCGGAAATCCGGGCTCCACAGCCTCCCTTCCCTTTGTGAAGAAGGGCGTGGAGGATACCTTAAAGGAAGTTCCTGCGGACCGGCTGATCTGCGGCATCCCCTTCTACACCAGGATCTGGAACATGAATGATTATTCCTCCGTAGCCGTCGGCATGAAGAAGTGCGAAGAGCTTCAGAAGGCAAACCGGGACGGAGTGACCTGGGATCAGACCTTGGGACAGTCCGTGCTCACCTTTACGGATGAGAGCGGAGATGAGCCTTATCCCGCTCAGGTATGGCTGGAGGATATCAAGAGTGCCAGAACCCGCTTAGAAGCCCTTCAGGAGTACGACCTGGCCGGCATTGCCTGCTGGAAGGCCGGAATGGATGAAGAGGACGTGTGGGAAGAGATCCGCACATACATGCAGAATCAGAATTGATATCCTGCAAGATCACCTCCGGCGAATAATATCCTGAAAAAAATCCTGACATAAAATATCCTGACACAAAATATCCTGACACAAAATATCCGAATAAATGTACTGACAAATAATATAAAGCCTGACGGAACAATGTTTTCGTCAGGCTTTTTACTGTATATGTTTTTTTGAAATGTCAGAACACTTGTTGCCGGGTGTATTTTCCTCAAAAGATGATCGCACAAAGGACGATCATGAGTACCACCACTCCGATGACACAGATGGACCAGATGAGAAAGCCGTGGTTCATTTTGATGTCGATGTGGGGATCCTCCCGGCCGCCGAACTTGCGTTCAAAGTCGGTTTTCTTTAATTCGTCATAGAGCTTACGATAATCATAATTGTTTGGCTCGCACTGGATGGCACGGGTGGCGTGTTCTATGGCCCCCATCTTGTCTCCGTTTAAATATCTGGCGCAGCCGCTTAAGTAATACCAGAAGCCGTCCCGGGAGGTTAAGTCAAAGCCGGACAGAGCGTAGAGAGCCTGTTCGGGAACCCTGCGGTTTAAATAGTGGATGGCCAGGCGGATATATTCCATTTCCTTATCTGTATAGGTGTTGAAATGGAACCGGAGGCCAAAATCATTTTCCTTGGCTTCCTCGGTCTTTTTGGCATCCTTGCCGTAGTTGTTGTACTGATCGTACTCTCCGTAGGTGCTCTCTCCGAAGGGGTGCTCCTCTTCAGCGGGCTTGATCTTTCCGGCACGTTCATCCAGAATGGCCTGATAGGCCTCGGAGATCTTCCGGAACATCTCATCGGTTTCGGCTTTATTCGGATTGTTGATGTTGGAATCCGGGTGATAGCGCCGGCTCAGCTTTCGGTAGGCCTTCTTGATCTCCTCTTCCGAGGCATTCCGACGGACCCCCAGGATCTCATAGGGATTCTTCATACGTTATGATTCGGCCGCATCTGCCATGGCTGCGAAGTTTTCTTCGTTCTCATCTTCCTCGGTCTTCTGAGGCGGACCGGTGAGGATATCACAGTATTCTTCGATCTGCGCCCGGAAGGGAAGCATGCTCTTCCAGTCTTCCTTGATGTTGTCGTAGCCGTAGATGATGCCGGCAAGAGAACCTGCCAGTGCTGCGATCTCAGGGGTAGCACCGCCTAAGTTTACGGCACGGAGAACGGTTTCCGAATAAGGATTGCGTCCTTCTACTGCTGCATAGACTTCTTCGGGGAAGGAGTCGTAGGAATCGGAAGGAGCGGGGATCTCAGTGGTGGTCACAAATACGGACCAGACTGCCTCGTACAGAGCGGTAGCGGCATTCTTTCCGGAAGGAATACTGTCCTCGGAGGGAATATTTTCCTCGGAAAGATTTCTGAGGGCCTCAAACCGATCCATGACGGGAGCAAACTCCGCATGGTTGTCATAATAGTCAAATGCCAGTGCAAGTCCGTAAAGGAGAGCCTTTCTGGCGGGAGTGATGCCGCAGTGGAATACACGCAGGAGCATTACATAGATGCCGCAGGCCACCTGGCATTCCAGATTCTTATGGGTCAGGCAGCAGACATCATGAACTACCTGCATCTCTTCCTCGGTGGCTTCCGGGATATGCTCGCTGGAGTACTTGCTCTCTAAGTAATAAGCAATGGGAGCCATACGGGTTACCGGCAGAACGGAATTTAAGAACGGATCTTCTTCATTGCAGAGACCGCAGTTCACAGCTACCACGTCGTCCGTATAATTGTCGATTGCCTGGTTCACAACGGAATCCATCCGGAAGATATCCATGGTGGACATATAATCGTCCGTGGATCTCCAGATCAGGAATTTCTGCATGATGTCCTCGTAATCCAGACCCTTCACCAGACTGTCCAGTGTGGCAAGGTTCATGGATGTCAGATCGGACCATACGCCGTCCTTTACCGGATAGGCCTTCTCGGATTCCTCGCCCTGAAACTCAGGTCCGGTCACCGGAGAGGCTTTCATGGCAGCCCGGTCTTTTCCCTCATACTGAAGACCCAGCGCATCGCCGGTCGCCAGTCCCAGGATCGAATTAGTCAAATTACTCTCCATACTTTTGTTACCTTCTCTTTTTCAGATTTCAGGGATCCGGCGATCAATGCCCCGGCCGTCACCCCGTGATATACATGATTCTTCTGCAACTGTATTATAACGAAATAATACAGGAAAAGCAATTCCTTTTTATTCCTCTTTATACCAACCCTGATAGAGCTCTTCCTTTCGGTCGCTCTTTACGGGGAAGCTTAAGCGTTCTCCCAGGACAATGTCCTCCAGATCCACCAAGAGCACAACCTCCTCGTTTCCGCGGCTTGCCAGCACGATCCCCTGAGGATTGATCACCGTGGAATAACCGGAATAATGAAGGGAGCCCTGTTCTCCGAGACAGTTGATGGCCAGCACATAGCTCTGGTTTTCAATGGCTCTGGCAGGCAGAAGGGCCCGAAACTGATCCAGTCTTGCATCCGGCCAGTTGGCTGCCACGATCAGAACCTCTGCGGTCTTGGAAAGCTTTTCATAAAGCTCCGGAAAACGCAGGTCGTAGCAGAGGGAAAGGCCGAAGGTCCGTCCCTTATAGGCAAAGGTCACCGGCTCCGTTCCTCCCCGGAAGAAAGAATCCTCTCCCGCAAAGCTGAAGGGATGGATCTTGGTATAATCCGCAATGACATTTCCCTCCGGATCGATCACCATATAGTGATTCTCACACAGCTCCGTCTCGGTCTTTAAGGCAAGACCGAAGCCGACAGCCACCTTGTACTGCTCGGCATAGCCCTTGATCAGGGTAATGGTGGGGCTGTTTTCCGGTTCCTCAGCCGTCACAGCGGTATTCATGGAAAATCCGGTAAAGCTCATTTCCGGAAACAGGACCAGCTCCACCCCTGATGTGGCTGCTCCTGCGATCATTTTCCCTGCTTTGATATAATTTGCTTCCTTATTTTCAAATACGATCTCACTCTGGCATAAAGCAACTTTCATAGAGACCCCCTTTCGGCACCTTCGGAAAAATCCGGGACAATGTGCCACCCGCCGGAGTTCCGGCTGTCTTTTAATTTTATACGAAAACAGGGAAAAAATCAAGGATTAGTAGGATTTCTCCATCTTCAACTAAACCGTAAGAAAATCGTAGGAAAATAGTTAAGCGATGGTCATTTTTTGAGAGTATTCTAAGGAAAACAGGGCGGAATAGGTTTTCGCTCTGTTTTTGGTTTAGCACGAAGTACGGGCTTGTACGGCGAAGGCCCCGCTCATACGGAGTGCGGGATGGTTTACATCTTTTCTTGACGGAAAGGGTAAGAACGAAGTATAATAATATGAATCATTTTGTAAAATCGGAGCATTTCGGGCCGGTTGCAGTCACAGATCTGCAACTTATAATCCGAAAGTCTTCGGAAAAATGACTTACAGAGAGGAAAAGGTATGAAGATCAGAAAATCGGAGATTCAAAAGGATCACAGCAGCCGAAGGCGCGGACGCAGTGCAGTCAGATTCGCAGCTGCAGGCCTTACGGCGACCATGCTTTTCGGCACCATCTTTTCGGGAAGCATCTTTGATCGGGCCGGATCGGTAGTGTCAGCTTCTACTCAGTCACCTTCAGGCGGCCAGGGGCAGAACGGACAGAACGGCCAGAACGGACAGCAGAATACAAAGCCTTCCCAGTTTAAACTGGACGTGGAATGCGGATACAACGGAAACGTGGTTCCGGATGCCTATATGCCCGTTGAGGTCACAGTGACCAACACCGGAAAAGACTTTGTGGGTTCGGTACAGATCATTGTCCCGGGACGGGAAGGTGCCAAGAACATCATGTATCAGAAGGATCTGTCCCTTTCTTCGGGCAGCTCCAAAAAGGTAACCTTGTATGTGCTTGCCAACAGTCCGTCCAACAAGATCAACGTTCGGCTCATGAATTCCAAAAACAAGCAGATGCATTCGGAGCTGATCCGTTATACGACCCTGAGTCAGCTGATCTACTGCAACGTGGGCGTTCTGACGGATGATATCGGAGCCCTCAGCTATGTGGACGGTCAGTATATTTATCCTCATGACGGATACAAGACCAGCATTTCGGAGCTGAACATCTCCAACTTCCCGGATGACTGGAGAGGTCTGGACCTTCTGGATGTGATCCTGGTTTCCAACTTCAGTACGGATCAGCTCAGCAAGGAGCAGATCGCTGCATTGACCTACTGGGTGGAGAGAGGCGGTCTTCTGATCGTGGGTACCGGAAGTACCGGTAACAAGACTCTTTCCGGACTGAACGGTCTGGTAAATATTGAAGGAACTGCGGAAGTTACCACGGTAAATACCACGTTCGGCCTGAAGAATTCCCGTTCGGAGTTCTTAGCTGCCAGCCAGTACACTGCAGGCTACGGCGTCACTCAGTCGGTATCCGTTTACGACCTGGCGGATTATTTTTCATATCCTGCCTCAACAGTTGTGACCTCAACGGGTCAGAACGGGTCTTTTCAGTTAGAGATGCCGGATCGGATGGCAGAGGAGATTTACTATAATTCGGGCTCAAGCAGCAGCGGCGGCGGAGATATCGACTGGGATTATCTCTATGAACTGCAGCAGTATCTGTATGATCAGTATGATCAGGATGAGACAGAGTCTGAGACGGAAACCGAATCCGAGACAGAGGCTGAAACCGAAAACAACGGAAGCGGTCTCATCGTGATCGGCCCCACAGGTCATAGCGGAAGTGAAAGCGAAAGCGAAACGGAAGAACCGAGCAGCTACGACTATAACAACGGCAACGGATACAGTTCAGCCGATACCCTTCCCGGTATTTCATATGAAAACGGGATCCTGACACTGGATTCCGGATCCACCTATCAGGCGGATTTTACCGATCAGAGACTGGCAGCCATGCTCTATGATCAGAACGGTCTGAGCGATCCGTACAGCGGTACCTTCCGCAACGGAGATTACAGCTATCTCTACTTTGTATTAAATGCGGCAGAGAGCGGAGCAAAGATCACCATTGATCCGAGACAGAAGCAGAAGCTCATGGATACCCTGGAGGTAAACCATTCCTACGCTCTCAGAGAAATGGTAAGACGTTACTTCTCCGATGCACTTTCCGTGAACATCACTGCCATCCAGGGTACCCCCGATGAAGTGATCCAGGGAGAGACCTACGATGCAAACGGTGTCCTGAACGGATATTACACTCTCGGTTATGTACAGAATTACGGAAGCGGAAAGATCATTACCGTTCCCTTTGACTTTACCCAGACTCCCCTTCCCGGAGCAGAACAGAGCAGTTCTCTGATCGTTTCCCTGATCCAGGGACAGATAGGCCAGCAGCTTGCCGACTATCTGGCGGAGGTTGCAAGAAAGTCCCAGGGAAGCTATTACTACTACGGTACCACAACCACCACTCCCGAGGAACGCAGACTGGGAAATGTTGCAAACAAGCTCAAGGGTGCAGGTTCTCCTGCGGTATTCCTGATCGCAGCACTTCTGGTGCTCTACACCATCATGCTTCCGGTGGTATATGCGATCTATAAGAAAAAGAAAAAAGTGATCAATGTCTGGATCGCACTTCCGGTACTCGGAGTGGTATTCACCATCCTGATCTATCTGGTCTGCGTACCGGTACGTCTTTCCAAACTGACACTCAGCGAAGCCAAGGTTTTGGATGTAACAGAAGGACTTGATACGGAGAAGATCGTTTCTTCCGCCATCATGCCCCGGATCCGCAGCTACCGCGTAGGCTTCAACGGAACCTACGATGTATCCCTGATCAATCAGGACAATTACCTTGCCGCACTGTTCGGCGGAGGCAATTATGATTATGACAGCTACAAGATCGGTATTCTTGACAGCGTAGACCAGATCGGTTACGAAATGATCTGCGAACAGGTATTTGAGCAGGTTGACTTCCTTCTTCAGAAAAAGGATGAAGTCGGAAAGTTCG
>JAGACB010000078.1 GCA_017614345.1 Lachnospiraceae bacterium | reverse complement strand
CCTCTGGTGCACCGGTTGTTAACCAATAGCATAGCCGGGTAGCCAAGTTTGGAAGGGATAAACGCTGAAGGCATCTAAGCGTGAAGCCCCCCTCAAGATGAGATATCCCATGCGAAAGCAGTAAGACCCCTTGAAGAACACGAGGTTGATAGGGCAGAGGTGGAAGTGCAGTAATGCATGCAGCTGACTGTTACTAATAGGTCGAGGGCTTGATCAAAAGAGATTGGATAGGTCAGTTGAAGGTGTGAAACACCTTCAACATAAGGTGAAAACGAAGTTTTCACCGCAGAGAGAGAAAATGTTATCTTCAACAAAGATTTGATAATTCATGTGCAGTTTTGAATGAGCCTCAAAAAAGATCTTCCATTCGGAAGATCTTTTTTTGTGCATAAAAAGTTGCTTGCATTTCTGTCAGTGGACTTGTTTCTCTCTTATTCTTATTGAAATCAATCCTTAATTGGGTTAAAATATAGAAAAACTGAAAGGATCAGGAAGACCTTTTGAGGTTTTTCCGGTGATGCATATGGCAAAAATCGTTCAGATCAATAAATGTCCCAATTGTTTTGCGAAGCTTGAGCATGTAGAAGGCAGTAACAAGCTGGTCTGTGAGTACTGCGGTGCTGAATTTAATCTTGAGGATGTGGAAAAGGAAGAGGCTTCTGCTGCGAAAGAGAATGCTTCCGAGAAATCCGCTGAGATGGCTGAGGATGCTGAAAAGACAAAGAAGAGAAGACCGGCTGGCTGGGGAGATCAGGACTGGTTTGATACCAGGGTGGAGTATACGAAGCTCTGCACCGGTGAAGATACCAGAAAGATGATGAAGATTTTTGTGAAGTGTATCAACGAGCTTAAGACTCCCGAGAAGATCATCAAGTTCATCCGCACCGATATTGATAAGGGCGGCGGGATCGGTATGGCCGGTTTTAATGAGGATAAGCTGAAAATGATCACGGAAAAGGCCAAGAAGGTGCTGGAGCCCGGCGAGACTCCCATCATCTATGCAAATTCCGCACTTCTCAGTAACGGTAAGAAGGGTATGCTCATTACCGATAAGCGTACTGTTGTGGTGAAGTCTTCCGTGAACTTTGTGAAGCATGATGCGCTGGATTATATCTGCTTTGATACGGATGATGATTATGCAAACATTTACCTGAACGGAAATTCTGCTACAGAGCTGAATACTCCCATGAGTGCGGACTCAGATCTGCTTGGTGCCATGATCGCACTGGCATGTGCATATTCCTTTGAAATGGATCCGGATCGTGAACAGATCATCATTAAACATCATGAAGATTATGAGGAGTTTGAGTCTGAAGACGATGATGAATATTGAGTTTCATATTTTCAGAGTCTGATGGTATTTTAAGGACATAACGGGTGGAAGAGAGGATCTTCTGCCCGTTTTATTGTATTTGTTGCTTTCTTCTTCTTATTTTTGGCTATTCTTACTAAATCGGGTTGATATGTACATTTTTCTTCGATATAATGCAAAATAGATTCGATCGTTCGGACCTTTCTCATGCATCATGGGATCCGATCGATGGAACCAATATCATATTACAGGGAGTTATGAAATGAGAAGAGCAAAGCTTGTTGCCTGTATGTTATCACTTTCCGTTGTGATGGCTATGGCAGGTTGTACAACAAATCCTTCCGGAGGAAAGGAAACCACTCCGGCTCAGACAGAGGAGTCCAAGACCGAAAAGACTACTGAGTCTGTAAGTGGAAGTACAGAAGAGGAGACCGAGGCACAGACAGAGAAGCAGACGGAGAAGGCGACAGAAGTGCCTGAGACCGAAAAAGAAACCGAAAAGGAAACCAAGCCCGCGGATCCTTCGCTGGCAGAGAAGGTCCTGCAGAATGATGAGGCATATGCAGCTATGGTAAAGAAGTCTCTTGTACAGACAGGAAATAATTATCGTTTAAAGAAAGTGATCGAAAAGGCTCAGAACGGTGAGCAGGTAAATATCGCCATCATCGGCGGATCCATTACGGAGGGTGCGGTTGCATCTCCCAACAGTCTGTGCTACGCAAGCCAGACTGCCAAGTATTTTGCTGAGACCTACGGAACCGGTGAGAACGTGCATTTCATTAATGCCGGTGTCAGCGGTACTCCTTCCACTCTTGGTATGATGCGTTACAAGGATCATGTGGATGAGCAGCTGGGCGGCCAGGCAGACCTGGTCATCGTGGAATTTGCCGTTAACGACGCAGATGACCCCACAAACGGTGACTGCTACGAGAGTCTGGTACGTAACGTACTGAAGCAGGACAATGATCCCGCAGTGATCCTTCTGTTCTCCGTATTCCAGTCCCAGTGGAATCTTCAGGACAGAATGATCCCCGTTGGAAAGCATTATGATCTGCCTATGGTCAGCATCAAGAATGCGGTAGTTCCTTCCATCAAGGCCGGAACACTGACCAATAAAGAGTATTTTGCGGCTGACGGATGGCATCCCACCAATGCAGGGCATCAGATCATGACAGATTGTATGATCAACCTCTTCAAGGAGATCGATGCCGAGGAGATTGCCGAGGCAGATATCGAGATCCCCGAGAAGGGCAGGATCGGTAACTCCTTTGAAGGAGTTGTGGGCTTTACTTCTGCAGATACCATTGAAGGTCTGACCGTAAATCCCGGTAGCTTTACCTTAAAGGACAGTGCGATCCCCGGCCTGCAGTATGACAGCTCCAGAAAGATCCTTCCGGATAACTGGAAGAGAGATACCTCATCAAACGAGAGTATGACCGTTGACGTAAACTGCAAGAACTTTACTCTTGCTTACAAGCAGTCCAATTCCAAGACCTACGGAAAAATGGAGGTCTATGTGGACGGTGTATTAAAGACTACTATTGACGGCTATAACAAGGGCGGCTGGAACAACGCTTACTCCGTAGTGATCTTCAAGGATCAGGAGGCTGCTGACCATCATATCGAGTTTAAGATGGCTGAGGGCGATGAAGACAAAGACTTTACCATTATGATCATGGGTTATACCAGATAAAGGGGGAGATGCTGATGACACAGCAAAGTACACTCGGACCCAAGGCACCGAAGGATCCGGAAAAACAGAGAAAAAAAGCATATCTGATGCTGGATGCGGCAGTGGAATCCATGCCGAGACCGGACGGAAAGTTTGCGGAGATCATTTACCTGGAAGGAAGAGTTCCCGCCAAGTTAAAGGTGATCTGCCCGGAAATGCCGGATGAGATCTGCAGGGACCTTTCCATTTCGCAGGAGTTTCGGAAGATGGTCTATGCCATCGGCGTTACCGTTACGGCCAATGAAGAGCAGTTCCGCGGTGAAACGGTGCATTTCCGCCTGGATCATTACGGAAAGACCAACAAATATGAGAGCGGTACCAGGATCGCGGCAGACGGACTCTGCGACGGCAGTGAGATCAAGATCATGATGTCCGGGATCCCTGAGAATCCGGATGATGATATCCTGGGAACCATTTACTTTATGTTCGATCATTCCGGTATCGGTGCAAAGGCCAGCGTCTGCTTCTATTTAAATGACGGCTATGACGTACCGGAACCGGTGCTTGATCCTCCTGTGGATTTTGAAGGAGATGCATACCGGAACCTGATCGCTCAGTCTCTGATGTCTGAGGGAACCGGTGAGTTCAAGGCCAGACTTCAGGAGAAACTTGCCCGGATCAAAAAGGGCGAGGATCTGACCTTGGCATTCATCGGCGGATCCATTACCCAGGGAGCCGGAGCAAAGCCTCAGGTTTCCATGAGTTATGCTGCCAAGACCTACGAAGGTCTGAAAAATGAATTCAACGATCCTGCCCTTCGTTATGTAAAGGCCGGCGTAGGCGGAACCTCTTCCGAGTTCGGTATTGTCCGCTATGACCGTGACGTAACGGCAGACGGCAAGATCAGTCCCGATATCGTGGTGGTGGAGTATGCAGTCAATGACGCAGGCGATGAGACCGGCGGTGTCTGCTACGAGAGCCTGGTGCGTAAGATCCTGGCTGCTCCGAACCGCCCTGCAGTGGTGCTGCTCTTTGCGGTATTCATGAGTGACTTTAACTTAGAAGACCGGCTTCGTCCCATCGGCGAGCGTTACGGCCTGCCTATGGTCAGCATCAAGAGTGCCGTTACCGCTCAGTTCTATGAAGAAACACCGGTGATCACCAAGAGACAGTTCTTCTATGATATTTTCCATCCCTCCAATGAGGGCCATAAGGTCATGACGGACAGCCTGATGAATCTGTTTAAGACAGTGGCGAAGGAAGACTTCGGGGATGCAGAGCAGAAGCTGGCTGAGACTTCGGCTGTGGATGTGTTCAAGGGCATCAAGTGTGTTTACGGCCCTGATTTTGAGAACATGATCCGTGCGGACCGTGCAAACCTGCCGGAGGGCTTTTCCGTAGAGGAAGGAAGCTTTACTGCTCAGGAGACGGTTCTGCAGATGGCAGAATGGGATGACAGGGAAATGGCTGAGCCCATGTTTACGGACAACTGGAAGAAGGATATTTCCGAGGGCGCTGAGGTGAAGCCTCTTGTGCTGAAGGGAACATTTTCCAAGGCTATTGTGGTGTATCTGGATTCTGCCGAGCAGAGTACGGGTAAGGGAGATATCTACGTGGACGGAAAGTTTGTCCGTACCGTGGATCCTCTGGAAACCGGCTGGACACACTGCAATACAGCTGTTGCGATCAACGAAGAGAAGGCCGGGGAGCATGAGATCATGGTGAAACTCCATCCCGGCGATGAAGGCAAAAAGTTTACGGTTCTCGGCTTCGGTCTGGTGCTTTGATCAAATTACACTTGCCAAATAACGGAAAAAGGTGTATTAATATTTAGAAAAAGATATAAGGGGCATGGATCTCCCTGATGGTCCAAATTCAAATCAAAGGACGATGACATCATGGAAAAGAAGAACATTGACTGGTCAAATCTCGGCTTCGGTTATATTGTAACGGATGAGAGATATGTGGCAAATTTCAAGGACGGAGCCTGGGATGAAGGCTGTATGACTACTGATGCAAACATCGTGATGAGCGAGTGCGCAGGCGTTCTGCAGTACGCTCAGACCTGCTTTGAAGGCCTGAAGGCTTATACGACGGTTGACGGACGGATCGTAACTTTCCGCCCGGATCTGAATGCAGCAAGAATGAAGGATTCCTGCGTGCGTCTGGAGATGCCTGTATTTCCCGAGGATCGCTTCATTGAAGCGGTTGATAAGGTTGTAAAGGCAAATGCCGGCTACGTTCCGCCTTACGGCAGCGGTGCTACACTGTATCTGCGCCCCTATATGTTCGGTATCAGCCCCGTTATCGGTGTTAAGCCTGCAGAGGAATATCAGTTCCGTCTGTTTGCTACCCCGGTAGGTCCTTACTTCAAGGGCGGTGCAAAGCCCATCACCATTACCGTCAGCGATTATGACCGTGCAGCTCCTCACGGAACCGGTCATATCAAGGCAGGCCTGAACTATGCAATGAGCCTGTACCCCATCCAGGAAGCACACAGAAACGGCTTTGCCGAGAATATGTACCTGGATGCAGCTACCAGAACCTACGTAGAGGAGACCGGCGGCGCCAACTTCCTCTTTGTTACCAAGGATAATACCGTTGTGATCCCGAAGTCCGACAGTATCCTTCCTTCCATTACCCGTCGTTCTCTGGTATATGTTGCTGAACATTACCTTGGACTGAAGGTAGAGGAGAGAAAGGTTGCTTTCACCGAGGTGAAGGACTTTGCAGAGTGCGGTCTTTGCGGTACTGCAGCAGTTATTTCCCCGGTTGGTCGCATCCACGATCACGGCACCTACATCGATTTCCCCAGCGGAATGGACGAGATGGGACCTGTGATCACAAAGCTTCGTGAGACCCTGACCGGTATCCAGATGGGAACTATCGAGGCTCCCGAAGGCTGGATCAGAGAGATCAAATAATAACGCCTCATAGATTTTTTGAGACAGACGATACCGGTTGAGGTCGCTCTGACCCCAACCGGTATTTTTAAAGATCGTAATAAGAAAAAGGATATGGAAAAGGAGATATAACATTGGATAATAATGATTTCATGCAGGGAAATGATCCCTTCGGCACAGATCCGGCAGCAACCGCTGCAGAGACAAATACTGCAGAACCCGTAAATCCCTTCGCAGAGGCTTCTGCAGCAGAGCCTGTGAACCCCTTCGCTGAGGCAAGTATAGCAGAGCCTGTGAACCCCTTTGCTGAAGCAAGTACAGCAGAACCTGTAAATCCCTTTGCTGAGGCAACTGCATCAGAGCCCGTAAATCCTTTTGCTGAGGCAGCTACGGCAGAACCTGTAAATCCTTATGCAGAGGCAGCTACGGCAGAGCCTGTAAATCCTTATGCAGAGACGGCTGCAGCAGAACCCGTAAATCCCTTCGCGGAAGCAAATACTGCGGACCAGGCACGGAGCTTTGATCAGACGAATCCCTACAACCAGACAGGAAGCTTTGATCAGGCAAACACCTACAACCAGACCGGAAGCTTCGATCAGGCAAATTCCTACAACCCTACCGGTTCTTATGCACAGCAGGGTGCTGCAAGCCAGGCATATACCGGCCCGGTGACAGGTCAGGGAACTTCTTCAACAGGCGAGGATCCTAACAAGATCTACAAGATCGCAGCATATATTACCTGGGTGGGCTGGCTGATCTCATTCCTTGCAAGACCCGATAAGGATGATGAGGGAGTAAAACAGCATTTGAATCAGGCACTTGCCTGTGCGATCCTCGGCCTGTTACCTGCAGTCTTTGTGATCCTTGATCTGGTTATGACGATCCTGTCTATCATACCGTTCCTTGGTTTCATCCTTTTCTTTGTTTCACTTTTGGGATGGATTGTGGTCATTCTGGTATCTCTGACTGCTATGGTATTTTCTGTATGGGGACTGATCCGCGCCTGCACCGGAGACGATTCTCCCATGCCGCTCATCGGAAAGATTCGCATTATCAAGTGATATCGACTATTTGAGTTTGATCGGAAATAATTGAATCTTAAGGCGGTCGGAAGTTTTTCCGGCCGCTTTTTTGTGTTGTAAGATGAATGGAGATACTATATAATAAACTACGAATGGAGATACTATATAATAAACTACGAATGATTATTCAAATGAGAGGATTGAAGTATGGAAGAGATCAGATTATCCGGAAGTGAAAAGGTACGTTTGCTCGGAAGAAACGGAGTAAAGCGCCTTGCTGACGGAAGTGTGGATCCGGAGGGCGGTGTGGCACTTTTCTGGACGGGAAGCGGTTTTACGGTACAGGGAAGGTTTACGGAGCTCTGGGTGGAATTAGAGGCGGATTTTGAAACCTACGAACCCTGGATCTCCTGGACCTTAAACGGAGCGGTCATGGGAAGGATGATGGTTCCGAAGGGAAGACACAGGATCCCTCTGGCCCGTAATTTAAATCCCGAGAAGGTGAATACCATCCGTCTTCAGAAGGATGTTCAGGCCATGGCGGGAGAACCGAAGCATATCCTGATCCTGCTCGGGATCAGTGTGGAAGGAACTTTGGAGGAGCTTCCGGAGCCGCAGTTTCAGATCGAATTCGTGGGAGACAGCATCACCTCCGGCGAAGGAAGCATCGGTGCAGTTTCGGAGATGGACTGGATCTCCATGTTCTTTTCCGCCTTCAATAATTATGCAGTCATGACCGGTGATCTGATGGAAGGGGCTGAGATCAGGATCGTATCCCAGAGCGGCTACGGCACCTATGTGAGCTTTGACAACCGCCCGGATCACGTGGTGCCTGCCTTTTACACCAGGATCTGCGGTGTTGCAGACGGAGAGCTTCAGAAGGCCTACGGAAGTCAGGAAGAGTATGATTTTTCCTCCTGGCAGCCGGATGCGGTAGTCATTAATCTGGGAACCAATGATGCAGCGGCATTTGACTTTGATCCTTATACAGATCCGGAGACAGGACGCACCTGGAAAATGAAACGTCTCCCGGACGGAAGTCATGATCCGGAATGTGACCGCCTTTTTGAGGAGGCAGTTTATTCCTTCCTGAAGACAGTACGGGAGAAGAATTCCAAGGCAAGGATCCTTTGGGTGACCGGAATGCTTGGAACGGAGATGCTGCCTGCCATCAAGCGGGCCCATGAGCGTTATATGGCTGAGTCCGGAGACCGGAATACGGAAGTCCTGGTGCTTCCGGAGGCTGCCGGCGAGTCCATCGGAGCCAGATCCCATCCGGGACGTCTGTGCCACAAAGCGGCAGCAGAGTATCTGGCGGACTATTTTCATAAAAAATTCTGAATAATGATAAACTATTCGGAATAGTGTATTCAAAAGTTGATTTTTATGGTATACTGAGACGGAAGCAGTTAAATAGTGACACCTTTTGTATTTGTATTTTGCTCCCTTTGTTTTTGGGGGAAAGGAGCCCGCTATGCAACCGAAACGGATCGCTGTCCTCATAGGACAGGCAGATGAAGAATATCAGGCAGACCTGCTTAAGGGTTTCTTTGACCGGGCTGTCCCGGAGGGAATCGATGTCTGTGTCTATTCCATGTATATCAAATATCAGAACAGTAATGAGCGGGAGATCGGGGAATCCAACATTTATCGGACTCTCAATTACGGTGAGATGGATGCCATCCTGATCCTGGGAGATACCATCCAGACGCCGGGGCTCATGAAGCGGATCGAGGATCATCTTCATGATCATTATCACGGTCCTCTTCTTTGTGTGGATTACGAAAGTCAGTATTTTCCCACCGTCTGGACAGACGGTTATCAGATGATCTATGAGATGATCACGCATCTGATCCGTGATCATCATAAAAAGGATATTGCGTTCCTTTCCGGAAAGAAGGAGCATCTGCATTCCCAAAGGAGAGCAGATGCTTATCGTGATGCCATGGAGGCAAACGGTCTTACGGTTTCCGAGGATCGGATCTTTTACGGAGATTACTGGTATTCCAGCGGTACTTCCTGCGCCGAAACATTGATGGAGTCTGCAAAGGATACGGACAGTGCGCTTCCTGAAGCGGTTGCCTGTGCCAACGACGTGATGGCCATAGGCCTTGCGGAAGCATTTATCAGAGAAGGAGTACGGATCCCCGAAGACATCCTGGTGACGGGCTACGGCTCTACCTTTGAGGGACGTACCTCTCCGGTATCCATTTCCTCTGTTTATACGGACAGCCGTGAATTCGGAAAGTATTTTTTTGATTGTGTGATGGCTCTTTGCGAAGACAGGGAGCTGCCGAAGTATGAAAACCGTACGAGACTGTTCCGGGGCGGAAGCTGCGGTTGCGGCATTGATTACGAGAAGGCTCTGATCCGTGAAACCTGGACCTCCGGCGATTCCGACCGTTCCTTCCTGTCCATCCATAACATGATCCAGGAGGATCTGATGCAGCAGTCCACCTTCCGCGGGTTTATGGAAGTGGTCTTTTCGCATCTGTATCAGCTGGACAATATCTGTGACTTCCACCTTTGTCTCAATGAGAACTGGGCCTCCGATCAGCTGGAGCTGGGTTACAGTGATAATATGCTGCATGCCATTGATTATGAAAACTACGGAACGGTGGGCCGGATCAGTGAATACCGGCTGTTTGACCGGAGAAAGCTTCTTGAAGAGCTGGCTTGTCCTCACCATCCGGGAAAAACATACTTCTTTACCCCTGTGTTCTATGAGAATATCAGTTTCGGCTTTGCAGTCATGGGCTACGGCAGTGAGATCCGGGGCTATGACAGAAATTACCGGCTGTGGATCTCCAGTATTTCGAGAGGTCTTGAGATCCTGAGAAGGACCATGGAGCTGGATCGTCTGACCAAGATGAAGGATCTGCTGGTGAACAAGAAGAAGGGGATCTCTGATAATTCCAATCTCGGAGAACCGGCAGTAGCGGAGCTGAAGGAAGAACAGAAGAAGGAACTGGAACTGACCAGGGAGATCCTGGAGAACAATCTGCTGGAATACTATTTCCAGCCCATTGTGGACGCCCGTACCGGCGAGATCTATTCCTATGAATCTCTGATGCGTACCGGCCCCCAGTATAACCTTTCCCCCTTTAAGATCCTGTATTATGCAAAGCTTCTTCAGATGGTTCCCACCGTGGAATTCCTGACCTTCATCAATGTCCTGGATATGATGAAGAATTCGGAGAAGCTGAAGGATAAGATCATTTTCATCAACGGTATCCCCGGCATTTTCCTGTCGGAGGAGGAGCAGATGCAGATCAAATCCCGCCTGGTCAGTATGACGGACCGTGTCGTGGTGGAGATGACGGAGGCTCACGAAGCATCCGAGGATCAGTTCCTGGAGCTGAAGGACAGCTATCGCCTGATGGGTATTCATTATGCGGTGGATGATTACGGCGTGGGATACTCCAACGTTTCCAATCTGTTAAAATACATGCCGGATGTGGTCAAGATCGACCGCTCCCTGATCTCCAACATTCAGAAGGATGCGAACAAACAGCACTTTGTCCGTGAGGTTATTGAATTCTGCCGCAACAGTAAGATCAAGTCCCTGGCGGAAGGTGTTGAAACGGCAGAGGAGCTCCGTGCACTGATCTATATGGGCGTTGATTATATTCAGGGTTATTATACGGGCAGACCTGCACCGGATCCCATCAACTCCATTGACCCTGTTGTGAAAAATGAGATCATCCGGTTCCACGATGAATTTGAACGCGGAGAACTGGAGAAGGTATATCATGCCGGCAGGACCAATATCCTGAACCTCGGCAATCTGGCCCGGGAGGGCTATGCAAAGATCGTTGTGGGCAGCGGTCCCATGACCTACCGGGATATCGAGATCATCGGTAATCCGGGACTGCAGACGGAGATCACCCTGGAGGTGAAGAAGGGGTATCGCGGAAACATTACCCTGGACAATGTCTCCTTCGGCAGTATCAAGAACCGGGATTGTATCGAACTGGAGCCCGGAACGGACTTAAAGCTTCATCTTCGCGGTGACAATCTTCTCAGAAAACGGGGGATCTTGGTTCCGGAGGGTGCAAGCCTGACGATTGAAGGCGCCGGAAATCTGAGGATCCTGCTGGATTCCGCGGAATACTTCGGAATCGGAAATGATGCTAAGTCCACAAACGGAAGCATGGAATTTAGGCAGGACGGTGAGATCAGTATCTTTGCCAACGGACAGTACGGCATCGGCATCGGTTCCGGACTGGGCGGTAAGATCCACGTGGGTTCGGGACGGTATTCCTTCCGGATCAATGCAGATGAGGCTGTGGGCATCGGCGCCGTTAAGGGAGATATCGATCTGAAGATCGATTACTGCGAGATCCATATGGTGATCAATGCAGCCCGGGGCGTGGCCATAGGCTCCGTTTACGGAGATTCCAACATGTATATGGAAAACAGTTCCGCATCCATCGTCATTGACGGAAACAGGACGGTAGGCTTCGGCAGTGTTGAGGGCAAGGTTGCGAAGCTCAGGATCAGTGAAGTGGGGATCTCGGCGGATATCCGTTCGGACCAGTCCACGGTGGTTGGTTCCTTAAGCGGAATGACACTGTTCTTCTTGGAGCGGGCGGCATTTAATGTCAGCAGCAGCGGAAAGCGGGCTCTGATCTTCGGAGGCGAAACGGCTCTGACTACAGTCCGGATCGAGAATGCCAACGTCTATACGGAACTTCTTTCCGAACAGGCCAGAGATACCTATGCATCCGAGGATGATTTCCTTCTGATCAACGGAAGGAACAAGTTCCTGGTAAACGGACAGGAAGTATTGCGGAAGGTTCTCTGATGATCCGTTTGTAAGACTTGCGGATACGCATCTTTGAGAGATGACCCGCACGGAGAATGAATTATGATCAAGTTCAGAATAGCAGAGGCTCCCGAAGAGTTATTCGGGAGCCCTGTCTGGGAGAAACTGGAAAAGCATCAGAAGCAATATCTGCAGTTTCTGATGAAACCGGAAAAGAATAAGGGTAATGAAACGACACTGATCGAGATCCTTTCCATGGACGGAGAGGATCTTTTCTTTCCGTGGTATCAGTTTCGAACCGAAGTGGGAAGCTTCGGGGGAGTGATGTTCCCGGAGGACTTTGATCCGGAGACCATGCCGGAGGAGGTTTCCGAGGCGATGTTTGAACATATAGATGAACTGGAGCAGAAATGGCAGGAGACCATCGAGTTTTCTTCTCATAATGCACGGGAGGAGGCCTTCTGGCAGGAGGTGGGGCTCACGGAGGAAAACTGCCTCTGCTGGATGAGAGCAGGAGGTCCGGAGGAGAAGGCTGCAAACGAAGAGAACGGCCTCTGTGATGAAAAGGCGATCCGGAACAAAGTGATCGATCAGAATGACGGTGTTCAAAATGATGTTGCTCAGAAAGACATGGTGACACTTCGGAAGGTGGATCTGACAGATCCTCAGTTTATCCGGGCAGTTTCGGCTTCCTTTGAAGAAGGAAAGGGGCTTTATCTGGAACAGATCAGGAGCCTAAAGAAGGGAGAGGTGCCTCCGGAAGCCTGTCTGATCATGAGAGGGGAAAAGATCATAGGGGAAGCACTTCTTTGTTACAGTTCAGGGGAATATATGCTGTCCTACTTCGGGATCCTGCCGGAGGTGCGGGGAAAAGGCTACGGAACCATGGCCTTAATGAGGATCCTGCAGGAGTATTTTCCTCTGATCCTTTCGGTGGATGAGGACAGTGATGCATACAGGCTTTATGAGAGATGCGGCTTTGAGCCCTACAGGTATGATATCACCTTTGTTGTGGGGCGCTGAGTAAAATACGCCCGGCAACCAAAAAACAGTTGAAAAACAGAATGAAATCGTTTATTAT
>JAGACB010000077.1 GCA_017614345.1 Lachnospiraceae bacterium | reverse complement strand
TCTTCAGCCAGTTATCCGGCGCTTCGATCTGATAACCGTTCTCGATCTTCTGTGCGAACATACCGTACTTATAGCGGATGGCACAGCCGTATGCAGGATAACCCAGGGTAGACAGGGAATCCAGGAAGCATGCCGCAAGACGTCCGAGGCCGCCGTTTCCGAGAGCGGCATCCGGCTCCTGGTCCTCGATCACATTCAGATCCAGTCCCATTTCCGCCAGAGCTTCACGTACCTCGGTGCAGGCACAGAGATTGATCAGTGCGTTGCCGAGAGTTCTTCCCATCAGGAACTCCATGGACAGATAATAAACTGTCTTTACGTCCTCTGCTTCATAGGTCTTCTGAGTCGCGATCCACTCATCGATGATGCGATCCTTCACGGTCAGTGCCACTGCCTGAAAGATCTGCTGCTTGGTCGCCTCGTCAATGGTCTTGCGATACAGAGACTTGACATTGTCCTTGACCTGTTTCTTGAAATCTTCTTTACTGAATTCCACCATAACTGTTCTCCTCCATGTCTTCAGGATGATCTATCTGCCCCGGCATCCATCCCCGGTGCCGGAAAGCAAAATTATGGAATGGTCCGGTCCGGGTTACGCACCGGACCGATTCCGTCCTGACATAAATTATGTCCCTCTGATATTCCCCTGTTTGTTTCCTTACGCTCTGGGACTCTCCGGACCGCCGAGATAAGAAGCTTTCTCCTTATCAGGCAGGGAAATGCGGATCTCCTCAAGGATATTTTCCTTATGGATGCCGTAGATCCGAAGGGTATGGACTCCGGCAGTGAGCTCTGCCTCGCCGGATACGGTCCTTACGTGATCCAGGGTGCCGTTATACCAGGGACCTGCGATCCCGGGTGCGTGTCCCGGAAGGATGCTGCTGCACTCTATGACCTCGCCTCCGTCCAATGACCAGGCAAAGCGGATGCCTGCGGCCGGGTCATGAGGATTGGTGGGCACCGTCAGGAAACGGATATTCCGCTTGCCTGCCTCCTTCACATAGAAGGTGTACTCCAGGTAAGGCGCTTCCTCTGCAGGAAGGACCGGTCCGAAGGAAGGCGCAAGGCGCATCAGGCCCGCTCTTCTGCCGCCCTCTTCCAGAACCTCGAAGCGGCATCCGGGAACCTCATGATTCCCTGAAAAATGTTTTGCAAAGATGGTAACACTGCCGTCGGTCTCCAAGAAGGTTCCTTCCGGAACTCCCGCCGGTCTGTCTGCCATCAGGATCTTCACCCGGATACAGCAGTTGCCGAACCGGATCCGGATCATGGACTCTGCAGGGCTTCCCGCATTTCTCCAGGCTTCCCGGTCAAGGCGTACCCGGATGGCTTCCGAAGGCTCTTTTGCCGTCAGTACTCCCAGGGAGTCCACCTGAATAAAGCTGTCGTCGATCTCAAGCTTATATTCCAGCTTCTCTCCACCCGTAAGTCCTGCAAGGATCCTTGCGGAGGATACATCGGGATTTAAGAAATCCGTGATCACCAGAAGGCGACCGGTCCATTCTCCGCCCACGGTATAGGTGCTGCTTCCCGCAACACCGGCCTTCATCTGAGGCTTTGCAATGGGGCAGACCTTTGCAATGACAGGTCCCCTCATCTCTTCCATGTTCCAGTGGACAAAGCTCATGTGCTCGGAAAGACCGAAGCCGTCATAGCGTCCGCCGTCAATGGTATGGATCCGCTCCGTCAGAGCCTGATCCTCTGCAAGGCAGGAGAGTGCCTCATCGCCGTAGCGGTTTGCAATGTTCATGCCCTCAGCGGCATAGAAATGATTGAGACCGGTAAAGAGCCACATCCGAAGGATGTTCATGGTGCCCAGGACACTGTAGCCCACCAGCTCGTAGAAGGCTGCCTGTCTCTCGGGAGCCACCTGAGCCTCAAGAGACTTATATTCTTCAATGATCGCAGCGCTCTCTGCCAGCAGTCTTTCACTCTCGCAGTAGTTCACCGCATGATAGGTCTGATCTGACAAATGCTCGGTCCTGCGGTTATGGATCATCCGCTCCGCCTTCATCAGCATGGAGGCACCGGTATCCAGATCAAAGTACTTCTTCAGCCACTCGGCCAGGAAGCGTTCCGTGGAATCCTTTGCGGTAATGCCCCAGGAATCGTAATCATAAGCCAGCTTTAAGAAGTAGGAAAGGGGGAGCTCGTTAAAGCCTAAGTCTCCCACGTTGACGATCCAGAGTCTGCGGATCCCGGACTCATAAGCCGTGGTCATCTGCTCCCAAACCTCGGGCAGATAGGTGGTATTGGTCCAGAGATAAGACTTGGGATCTCCGTAGTAATCAAAGTGATAGTACATTCCGAAGCCGCCGGGGTGCTTGCGCATGCGATCGTCCGGGATACTTCTCAAGTATCCGTGGTTGTCATCGCAGAGCATCAGGATCACATCCCTCAGCTCCTCAAAGTCCCGAAGACCTTCGTACTGCTCGTTTCCGAAGTAGAAGGGCTCCACTTCCTTGTAAAGGGCCAGCATTCTCGGAACCTTTGTGAGGTCTTCGTTTACCTCCTCACGGATCAACCGGTTCTGAGTCCGCAGAACGTCCTTCAACAGTTCAATGTTATCGCCCAGGGTTGCATTCTTGCCCATGATGGCAGAATCCGCTTCTCCGCGCATGCCCACGGTGATCACGTTCTCCAGGTGGCCGTTTCTCTTCAGGCCGTCTCTCCAGAAACGGGTGATACCGTCGGGATTGGTACGGAAGTTCCAGGCATCTCCGTAGATGGAGTCCTTGCCGCGGACCATACCGTATTCGTTGCCGTGCCTTAAGCACGGTTCATGATGAGAGAGACCCATGACCACGCCCAGCTTGTCTGCAAGCTCGGCGGATAAGAGTCCGGGACCCTCCAGCGCAAACTCGGAGCCCCACATGGCAGGCCACAGGTAGTTGCCCTTCATACGAAGCAGAAGTTCAAACACATGCTCGTACATCTTGGCATTTACGCCGCCGTAATGGATATTTGCCCAGTTACCGAAGGCCGGCCACTCATCGTTAATGAAGAAACCGCGGTATTCCACGGACGGTTCCTTCGAGATCATCCGGTCTTCCTCGGTGAAGACCACCTGATCCCTGTGCTTAGGGGGGAGATTGCTCCAGTCCACAAAAGGAGACACTCCCATTTTTTCGGATAATTCAAAGATTCCGTAGATACAGCCCCGCTTGTCGCTTCCGGCGATCACCAGAAGGTTTTCGGATACGGGGAAGATCCCGAATACTTCTCTTTTGCCGCGAATCCCGGATAAGTCCAGGAGACCTTCCTGCTCTAACTCATCCAAGACCGCACTCTTTCCGGCAATGCCTGCCGCAAGAGTCTTCTTCGTTTTGTCAAATGTTTCCGTGCTTTCCGGGGTAACTCCCGTCACCAGACGGATATCACGCTCCAGTTTTTCCAAAGCCCACAGAACGCCGCCGTCCTGTTCCTTCTCCCGAAGGATCACTGCGCTTATGCCGCCATTTACCAGTTCCATCTTTGCCACCTTTTCCACCTCTCAATTAAATAAAGTAGGAGTAGTTTGACCCTGAAAGCGGGCCAAACGGATTACGGCGAAAAGGCCATCTCTTCGCCGATGGTTGCAGGCTTTTCAGCCTGCAACTCCCCTGACAACATCCGACAATACGCTTAAAAACCACATTTTCCCATTTATTACAGTTTCTCAACGCCGAGGGTTACTGTCTCGCCGTTTAAGTTCCACTCGCGTACAAAGCCTTCTGCGCCCTGTTCGATCTTGTCCGCCAGAACTGCACCGGCGATCTTGTCCTTCCAGGAAGCGATCACGCTTTCTACCTTTTCGTTACCGGAGTGAGTCAGACGGATGTGATCCGTTACCTCAAAGCCGGCTTCCTTTCTCATGGTCTGTACCTTGCTGACGATCTCACGGACAAAGCCTTCCTCGATGAGCTCGGGAGTTAAGTTACAGTCGATGACAACGGTCATGTTGTTGCCGCTCTGCTCTACATAGCCCTCGGTCTGAGTCATTTCGATCAGCAGGTCGTCCTGAGTCAGCTCTACCTGAGTATCATCAATGGTAAAGGTCAGAGGTGCACCGGAGTTTAAGGTGTCCATAGCGGCATTGCCGTCTACGGTGGCAAGGTATTCCTTGATCTTGCCGAGAAGCTTGCCGTACTTCGGTCCCACGGTTCTCATCTGAGGCTTGAAGGTGTAGGTGGTGAAGCTTCTGACATCATCCGTGAACAGAACCTCCTTGATGTTCAGCTCATCGGCAATGATCTCGCGGAAGTATTCTTCCAGCTCCTTCTCTGCCTTCACATACATCTTTGCCAGAGGCTGGCGGTTCTTTAAGGCCGCTGCATTTCTGCAGGCACGTCCCAGAACCACTACCTTGATGACCTCATCCATGGACGCCTCAAGTGCGGTGTCGATGAGGGACTCATCTGCCTCGGGATAAGAGCAAAGATGGATACTCTCGGGTGCGGAAGGATCCACGCTGCGGACCAGGTTCTGATAGATGGACTCGGTCATGAAGGGGATCATGGGCGCTGCCAGCTTGGATAAGGTTACCAGAGCGGTGTACAGAGTCAGGTAAGCATTGATCTTATCCTGCTCCATTCCCTTAGCCCAGAAACGCTCTCTGCCGCGGCGTACATACCAGTTACTCAAGTCATCCACAAAGTCCTGAAGGACTCTGGAGGTCTCTGTGATCTTGTAGTTTGCCAGATAATCGTCGCAGTTCTTGATCAGAGTGTTGAGCTTGGAAAGCAGCCAGCGGTCCATGACGCAGAGGGACGAAGGATCCAGCGTATACTTTGTGGGATCGAACTGATCGATCTCCGCATAGAGTACGTAGAATGCATAGGAATTCCAAAGGGTACCCATGAACTTGCTGCGGCCTTCGGTCACGGCATCGTCAT
>JAGACB010000076.1 GCA_017614345.1 Lachnospiraceae bacterium | reverse complement strand
CGGGTATGATGGTGCTGCTTATCGTGATCAGATCCAATACTTTGTTGACGAGAAAGGGATCCGACGTAAGGAGATGGAACGCTATCCGGTAATCACTCTGGTGCTTTATCTCGGATATAAGAAACGGTGGGATAAGGCCAAGAGCATTTATGATGTGCTGGGCGAGACACTGGATGATCGGCTGAAGCCGTTTGTTCAGGATCATAGGATCAATCTGTTCGAGATCGCCTGGCTTGATGACGAGCAGGTCGAAAGGTTTCAGAGCGATTTCCGGATTTTGGCAGACTATCTGGTTCAGATGCGGAAGAATAATGATTATATTCCATCGGAGATTGAGATGGTGCATGTGAGGGAGGTATTGAAAATGATGACAGTGGTGACGGGGGATGATCGGTTTGTGGAATCGGCAGATACGCTCTCTGAAGAAAAAAGAGGGAAAACTATGTGTAAGTTTTTAGATGATGCTATAGAAAAGGGAATGAAAAAAGGCCGGCAGGAGAATGAAGAGAGGATCAAAGCGCTGGAGGCAGAGAAGGAGACTCTGACTTCTGAGATTGAAATTCTTCAGGCGAAGCTCGCGAAATATGAGTCTGTTTAAATCTGCGCTGATGTTATGATAGGATAGCTACAAGGTGCTGTTGACATTACCATTCGGTATAAAGGCGGTCAGCCCTCCTGATGCTTAATCGGAGGGCAATAAAGAAGCCCTCCGTTCATATAGCCCGCCATTGAGCGGGACGTTTACAGAAGGAGGGTGATGCTTATGCTCACTATTGAGGGGCTAATAGCAGTGCTTAGCTTCGGCCTTGCCTGCTTTAGTCTCGGATATATGTTAGGCAAAAGAAAATGACCGCCCCTCGCCCAAGGATTGCGGTCATTATGACTTAACCTGAAGGCTGACCGTCTCGTCGACAGCACCTCTTTATATTGCCATTATAACATGCGCAGGCAGAAATACAAGCGTAAATTCCTTACTTCCGGCTCTCAATCTCTTTCACGGCAATATCCGCGGCAGCTTCCGCCTCGGCAAACTGCCGGTTCTGCTCCGCTTCCTTCTTTGCGGCCTCCTTTGCTATTTCGGTCTTATACTTTTCCGCCAGGTAGGCCTTATGCTTCGCATAGCGGTTGCGATCCCACCGTCTCCGCATTTCTTTTCTCTTCATCTCCTGGAGCTCTTCCGGTGTGGGCTCATGTGCGGGCAGCTCCACCTTCCCGGCAAAACGCAGATAGATCTCCACCTCCTGCGTGCGTACACCATCGATCCGTTCCGGCTTATGCACCAGCACCTTATCAATGAACTCATTGATCATGGGCACCGTCAACTCCGTGAAATCCTGATATCTCCTGGCAAGCGCTATGAATTCTTCCGCGTGATCCGTGTCATCCTGGTACTGCGCCAGTCTGCTTTTCGCCTCCTCAATCGATGCCTCCAGCTCCGTCTGCTCCGTTTCATAATCCTTTACCAGCATCTGAAAGCGCCGTTCCGTCAGCTTTCCCCCGACATATTCCTCGTACAGGCGTTTGATCAGAACATCCAACTCATCGTTCCTCTTTTCCTGAACCGCCAGAGCGTGCTGCAGGTTTTTCACTTCCTCCTGTTCTCTCAGATCGGATGCAGCTCTGATATTTTCAAGGAAACCGGCCTCATCCTCGATCGCGTTTTTGCACGCCTCTCGGATCGTTTCCAGAATCAGGCTCGTCACAGCCTTTACGTTGATGTAATGACCTGTGCAGAGCTTGATATTTCTCGTGGATCCTTTCCGGTAGTTCGCGCAATCGAAGTATTCCGCGGTATTGCTCATTCTGTCAAGCGGCCTCCCGATTTCATCATAAACCGCCATCGGATGGGATCCGTGATAATGCATCTTTGCCCCGCAATCCGCGCAGAACATTTTGCCTGTCAGCGGAATCGGCTTTCCATCCCTCCGGGTGCGATGCTTGTGTTTTCGAAGCTCCTGCGCCAGGAACCATGTCTTCCTGTCAATGATCGGCTCATGCGTGTCCCGGAACACCATAAGTTCCTCGGGATTATTCTTTACGCTACGCTTATTCTTATACGACGGCTTGTAATACTGAAAATTGACCGTATCCCCCATATAGCTCTGATGCTGAAGGATATGAGCGACCGTGGATCCTCCCCAGGAATACGGATGCTCCGCATCTTTTCCGAATCTGCTGTTATTTCCCGTTATCCTGGCATAATGCGCCCTCGGCATCTCAATCTTTTCATCAGCCAGAATCGCCGCGATCTTATATGGTCCGTAGCCCTCCACCGTCATCCGGAATATGCGGCGCACCACCCCTGCCGCCTCTTCGTCAATGATCCATTTGTTCTTGTCCTCCGGATCCTTCAAGTATCCATAGGGCGGCGTGGTCGCGACCGGCTTCCCCTCTTTCCCTTTCGCCTGGATTACGGCACGGATTTTCCGGGAAGTATCCCTCAGATACCATTCGTTCATGATATTCAAAAACGGGGCGAATTCGCTGCTGGCGCTGTTTTCGCTGTCAACACCGTTGGATATGGCTATGAAATGTACGCCTTTCTCCCGAAACATCACTTCGGTGTAGAAACCGACCTGAAGATAGTCTCTGCCCACACGGCTCATGTCTTTTACAATGACCGAACTGACATTTCCTTCTTCAATCTCCTTCAGCATCCGTTTCCATCCCGGGCGCTCAAAGCTGCCACCGGAATACCCGTCGTCCGTATAATGCTCGATGTTGCGGAAACCGTTCTTTCTCGCATAGTCCTCAAGCATCTTCTTCTGATTGATGATGCTGTTGCTGTCCCCGGTGAGTTCATCGTCACGGGAAAGGCGCTCGTAAAGAGCAGTGATCTTGTTACCGTCCGTCTTTTTTCTGTTCATGCTGAACTCCTTTCAGACGGCCGGCTCATTTGCGGTATCCATATGGTAGCACATCCGCTCTGCTTTGTCAGCAACGAATTTTTGACCAGACGGATAATCTTGTCCGCCGCGCTCTCCTTCTCCGTACTGTCAGTAAACACACGTACCTTAAAGACCGTGCTCCCGATCCTCCTGAAAAATGACCCCTCTTCCCTATATTGCTTCGTTTCTTTCATAATCCTCCTCCATTTTTTCCTTCGTCCGCTTGATCAACTCTTTCCTGCAGCGGGCTCCCTGTCAAGGCCGGGTGCTTTTCCCCGTTCATTTCAGCCTTGACAGGGAGTTCGGTGCAGGATACAATCCGACGGGCGGACGAAGGGTTCAATGCCTTTTCTTTCGTATTACCATCCGAACAATAATGAATCCCGCCTGCAGAATCAGGTATAAAAGCAGCAGATTCACCGGCAGGATCTTTCGGATCCCCTTCGCGAACCAGATGATCGCCGCGAAGCTTATGCTAGCAAACGCCAGGCTGATCCAATCCCTCAGCGGCTTGCGATAAACCCGAACCACAAACCAGATCCCTGTTCCAACCAGAATCACCGGCGCAGTCGCCAGGCCAATGAAAGCGATAACCGAAAAGATCCATTTCAGCACCGTGTTCAGATTCTCCACCGGGATCATTCCGAGCAGAGTTTGAACCGTTCTCGCGCCGAACACGGTGACCTCACACCAGTCTCTAACTGCTCCGCCTGCCCCTATGAAGAACGCCGCCACATCCTTCATAAACCTTGGATTATTCAAAACGGCCATCACAAGCTGCGCCAACGCAAAGAACAGAAGACCGGGATTGATCGACCGATATGTCAACCGGATCACTTTCAACTTTTCTTCATAATCAATCTTAGAGGTGCGGGCCTCGCTGATTTTGCCGGAGTATATTTCGTTTTCTTTCTGCAGATTCGAGAGTTCCTGTTTCACCCTCTCGTATTTCCAGGGACTCACGCTCTCCTGTTTCAGTTTTTCCAAGTCCTCGTCCTTCTTCCGGAGACTTTCGTCCTGCTTTTGGATCGTCTGCTCCTTTTCGGACAAGCTGTTGTTCGCTTCGTTCAGATCCTTCTGCAATGTTTCGTTTTCGCTCTGCAGGCTCTCGATCAATGCCTGGCGCTTCTCGTTTTCTTCCATCAGCTCCTTCATCAGACGGATGCTCTCCAGATCTTTT
>JAGACB010000075.1 GCA_017614345.1 Lachnospiraceae bacterium | reverse complement strand
TACAGATGGACGTTTTACCCGTCTGTCTGTCGCCGATCACGAGCTCACGCTGACCTTTACCGATCGGGACGATGGCGTCCACCGTCTTGGATCCCGTGTATAAAGGCTCCGAAACTTTCGTTCTGTCGAGGATAGAGGGCGCGGGACTCTCAATGGGAAGGTAGGCTTCCGTGATGATCTCGCCCTTTCCGTCAAGAGGGGAACCCAGGGCATCTACGATGCGGCCCAAAAGTCCGTTTCCCACGGGAACACCGGCCATTTTTTCGGTACGGCATACCTTCATTCCGGCCAGGATCTCAGTCTCATCACCGAACAGGATCACACCCACACTGTCACGCTGGATATCCTGTACCATTCCCTTAACGCCGTTGTCAAACAGGACCACTTCGCCGTACATGGCGTGGTCGATCCCTCGGATCCTTGCGATCCCGTCACCGACCTGGTCCACAATACCGACTTCATTTTCATCATTCTTGAAAGCGGTCTTATCAATTTCCTCCCGTAAAAGGGAGATAATGGATTCCTTATCTGTATTTGCCGCGGTACTGATGGAATCAATATCGCTGGCAATGATCGAAGTACGCATTTCCTCGAGACGGGATTTCATGCTCCAGTCGTACTCGGTATTCTCCACACGGAGCACGAAACCGGCGATCATCTCGGGATCTTCTTCAAAGCGGAAGGAAATATTCCTGCCCGGATATTTTTCCGCTATGAATCTTCTCATGCCTTCCAGCTGATGAGGAGCAGGCATGGTCACATAGAACAGCGTGACTTCCAGATCTTTGTTTTTCTTATCAAACTGCTCCACTTATCTGCCTCCGTATGCATCTTTTCCGGCATCGGCCGACTGTTCCTCCAAAAACTGATCGTAGAGATTCTTGTTGATCAGATCGGTATTGGCCTGGCCAACTACCTTTGAAGCAGCGGTAACCACCAGATCCGCCATCTGAGCTTCCATGGAACGGAAGATCTCGGCACGCTCTTCCTTTGCTTGATTTCTGGCTTCCTCTAAGATCTTCTCCGCCTGATGGTTGGCCTCATCAATGATGCGGTTATACTCATTCTGGGCATCTTCACGGGCCTTTGCAAGGATCTCGTCAGCCTGGTCCTTCAGCTCGGAGGAACGCTTAGCACATTCCTCGGAAAGAGCAGTTGCCTTTTCCTTCTGCTCTTCCGCCTCTTTATAACCGGCTTCGATCTCTTCTTTTCTCTGATCCAGGATCTTCTGGATCGGTTTATACAAAAAGATCCGCATCAAAACCACCAGGAAAATGATATTGATGATGGTGCAGATGATGTTTAACGGATCTATGTTCAGCATACCTGAACCGATGATCATGATAGGAGTAATCATATGATCCACCGCCTTATAGATGATTTCGATCATAGGATAAACCAAGGTATCCCATGCAAACAATCACACTTACATTGAGATTGTATTATTTCAGGAAAATGATGATCAGGATCGCAATGATCAGACCGTAAACCGCAGTTGCTTCTGCAAGGGCGCAACCCAGCATCAGAAGCTTCATGATCTTGCTTTCTGCTTCCGGCTGTCTGGAAACGGCTTCCACTGCCTTTCCTGTTGCAATTCCGATACCGATACCTGCACCGATACCCGTAAATACCGCAATTCCTGCGCCGATGGCAATGAGTGTTGTTAAATCCATGATTGTTTCCTCCGAATCATAAGTTTACATTTTCCGGCCCGGGGCCGGAACCAAAGGGTCTTCGATGAATTGTGAGTGATCACTCCATCGCTTCCTTCATATAAAGGCCTGTCAGGAACACAAAGATATATGCCTGGATCAGACCGTCGAAAAAGTCAAAGTAAAGGGAAAATACCGCCGGTACAATGGCGTGGGTGGTCATCTTCAAAAGCTCCATGACCACATAGGCTCTCAGAACGTTACCGAAGAGTCGCATGCACAGAGACAGCGGTCTGGTAAAGAGGTCCAGGATGTTAAACGGTGTGACCAGGGCCACCGGCTGGGTAAAGCCCTTCAGCCACCCTCCTACACCTTTTCCGCGGATGGCACTGTACTGCACCATGATGATACTGATCAGGGCAAGTGCAATGGTTACGCTTATATCTTTGGTAGGCGGCTTGAAGCCGAACACCCCGATGACATTGGAAATTCCGATATAGACCAGAACGGTCATCAGATAGGGAATGTATCGTTTGCCGTGGTCACCGATGATACCGGAGACCAGTCCGTGCAAAAACTTGTAAACGGACTCTACGATCAACTGCCTCTTTCCCACGTTTCGGGTTTTCAGATTTCTTGTTGCGATAATGGAAAGAAGAACCATCACTACCATGATGATCCAGGATACGACAACGGATTCATAGATCACAAAACTGTGTCCGAACAGATCAAAGGAGAATACCGGTTCGACATTCAGACTTTTAATCAGTTCTTCTGCAAACTGTTCCATTTCCGAACTCTCCTTTCCCGCCGATCTGATCACACAGATACGGCATTCTGAAAAATCATAAGAATTATAATACTTATGCTCGGAAAAATCAATCATTATCGGACAGTTTGTGACACTTACCATTTTTTAATCAAAACAGATGTTCGAAAAAATCTTGATATTTTTTCACGGATGTGATAAGATAAAACAGATCACGGGAGATATCGCTTGCCGTATCTTTCGAACAGCCATTTTCTTAAGATCAATGAGATCGGATCAGGAGGCAAATTATGGGAAGAAAACCGAACAACGAACTGACAGATAAGCAGAGAAGGATCCTTGATTATATCGAAGAGAGTATTATTGCCAACGGCTTTCCGCCCACAGTGCGTGAGATCTGCAAGGCCATGAACATCAGTTCCACCTCTACGGTCCATTCTCATCTCGCAGCCATCGAACAGAAAGGCTATATCAAAAGAAACATGTCTCTTCCCAGAGCACTGGAGGTCTTTGACAGCAAGTTCGAACGCATGAGAAGGGAAGCTCTTTCCGTATCTCAGAAGGGTGCGAATGAAGAATTTTCCGAAATTCCCAATAACATTGTCACCATTCCGCTGATCGGCCAGGTGGCTGCCGGAACCCCCATCCTTGCAGAGGAGAACATCCGCGGATACTTCCCGATCCCTGCCGAAATGATCCCCGCAGGCGGAGAAGTCTTCATGCTTGAGGTCAAGGGTGACAGCATGATCGATATCGACATCCAAAACGGAGACTATCTTCTGGTTCAGCGTGCCGAAACAGCCAAAAACGGTGAAGT
>JAGACB010000074.1 GCA_017614345.1 Lachnospiraceae bacterium | reverse complement strand
TCTCCGCTGTCCTCTTCAAGGATCTTGACGGAAAGTACCTGACTCTTGAGGATGCCCGCACCATGAACGGCGATGCCCACAAGGATGAGATCGCTTATGTATCCGATGCCAAGGAGCAGAGCCAGTACATCAAGATGTATCGTGATGCTTCCTTAAATGCCGTTTACCTGCCTCATCAGATCGACAGTCCCTTCATGTCCATGCTGGAGCAGAAAAATGAAGGCTTGAAGTTTGTCCGTGTGGACTCCGATCTTTCCTCTTCCATGAAGGAAGAAGGCGGTGAAGGCGAGCTTGCCGTCCTGGGCGATAAGCTGACAGACCTGTTCCACAAGGTTCTCTCCAAGGAGAATCTGGAAGTCAAGGTTGAGCGCCTGAAGGACACCAATATCGCTTCCGTTGCCATCCTCTCCGAGGAAGGCAGAAGAATGCAGGATATGATGAAGATGTACGGTATGGATACCGCAGCCATGGGAAATGAAGACCTCCAGCTGGTACTTAATTCCAACCATCCTCTGGTAAATTACTGTGCAGATCATCCGGACAGTGACTTAACTCCCACCATCTGCGAACACCTTTACGACCTGGCTCTTCTGGGCCACGGAACCATGGATGCAGACACTATGACCCGCTTCATCCAGAGAAGCAACGAGATCATGGAACGCCTGACGGATTCCATCGGATAAAAAAATATCACCGGAGAGCTAAAACTCTCCGGTGTTTTTATTTGTACAATTGAGCCACATACTTGTCGTAGATCTCAAAGAAATCGCTTGCATCGATCTCTTCCTGATAGGTGAAGACCACGGAATCATATGCCGTCTTATTCAATCTGGTCTTCTTATCCTTCATATATTCCTGATAATCATCATACCAGGCATTGTAGATCATCTCATCCACCATGGCGGATTTATTTTCCGCAGTAGCCTTGTCATCAAAGCTGTCAATGCACTTGACGATCAGATAATCTTCACCGTCCTGAAATACCGTGGAAAGATCATTTTCCTGAAGGGCAAAGACGATCTCATTATACTGATCCGTATGATCCTGACGCTTTACGTAGCGATTTAGGATCTCGTCCTTGGACTCGTCATAATCATTCAGAACCGTATCAAAGTTCTTTCCTTCTTCTTTGATCAGCTTGTAGGCTTCCAGAGCCCGGTCTTTATCATGGATCCGGATCTCCCGTACTACCGCCACCCGGGCCGCTTCATCACTGATCTCCCGGTTCACATCCTTGGAATAATACTCCATGACCAGATGGGCCAGATAATAGTCTTCAAAGGTCTTGTAGCAGGTTTCGTAGGAAACTCCGAGGGTTTCCTTTTCCGCAGTGCTCAAATTATTGTAGAACTGATTGGTGGCCGCCTCCAGATAAGTCTTATCCTCTTCGGGGACCGTGATCTCCAGATCCGCAGCCATCATGGTCAGTGCCTTCACACAGACCAGCTCGGGAAGCACACAGTAATCCTTGATGTATTCGGCAAAGGAAACATTGTGATCCTGCTCTCTGGCCACGATACTGCTCCAGAAGCCTTCTCCAAGGATGCTGCAGTACACCTTTTCATTCAGGCACTCGTAATTCATGAAAATGATCCTGGCTTCAGCTAACGGAAAGCCCTGATCGTCGATCATAAACAGATAGGTACCGGATGAGACATCCGAAACCTTGCCTCCGGAAGGATCCGTCTCCTTCGGTTTCGAAAAATGCAAAAACAAAAGGATACCTGCGATCAAAGCCAGCAGGAGCACTCCCACTGCGATCAGGATAGTGATCGGATTTCCAAGACGTCTTCTTCGCATAAATACCCTCATAACAGATTCCTCCGGGCCGTAAGACCCGGAGGGATTTTGGTTTGTTTAATTTGTTTCGTTTGGATCCATCATCCGGGGAATACGCCACGGATGGATTTCAGCTTCTCGTAAAGGAGATGCATGGGCATTCCGACTACAGTGGTGTAGTTACCTTCGATGTTCTCGATGAACCGGCAACCGATACCCTGGATCGCATATCCGCCTGCCTTGTCCATGGGCTCGCCGGTGGCGATGTAAGCCTTGATCTCTTTCTCGTTCATCTCTACCATCTTTACCTTGGTGAAGTCGCTGAACTGTTCGATCTTCTGGCCTGCACGTGCCTTGATGATCAGGGTTACACCGGTATATACGCGGTGCTGATCTCCCTGAAGCTTGGAAAGCATCTCGAATGCTTCGTTCTCATCAGCAGGCTTTCCGAGGATCTCTCCGTGAAGGGAAATGATGGTGTCTGCTGCAATGATGATACAAGGTCCGGGAACCTGATCGGCAACTGCCTGAGCCTTTGCCTTGGAGATATCCATAACCGCTTCTGCCGGGGTCATACCCTCGGAAGATTCGGGGATGTTGCTGGGGATCACATCGAAGGGGATACCGAAGGTGGAAAGAAGTGCATTTCTTCTCTTGGAAGCGGATGCTAAGTAAACCTTGATGGTTCTGCTGCCCTTGGGAGCTACAGGCTTTCTTACCTGAGTCTCCATCTCTTCGAATGCGGAAGCATTCGGCTTCACCTGAGCAACTTCAGGTCTGGTAACTTCTTCTACAACAGGTGCGGGAGCAGGTTCTGCTTCCTTCTCTGCTTCTGCCTTCTTACCCTTCTTACCCTTCTTCTCCTCTACGGGAGCTTCCGGTGCCTTCTCCTCAACCGGTTCGGGCTCTGCAGGAGCAGGTTCGGGTTCGGGCTCGGGTTCTGCTGCAGGCTCGGGAGTCTGCTCTTCTTCGTTCAGGATCTCGGTCTCGCCTTCGGAATCGAATTCATCTGCTGCAGGAGCTTCAGGCTCTGCGGAAGCTTCGGGCTCTGCCGGGATCTCATCGGAATTATCAAGTGGAACGTCACCGTTTCTGGAATCATATTCACGGATCACATACTCAACACCCAGCTCTTCGCAGATGGATCTGCACTTTGCTTCCTGCTCTTCTGTGATGGTGGATTCCACTGTGGACATGATGACCTTGCATCCTGCGTCCTTGCAGGCAGCTGCATAATCAAGAAGTGCCTGGAAGGAATCGATCCCGTAAGTGGACTGGGAAAGAGTCAGATATGAATTCGGTGTGGAGGATACCATACTGATGGATACTTCATCAATGGTATCACGATATTTGCTCACGATCTCAGGTCCGTTCACCAGGTTCGAAAGACCGTTGGTGTTCAGACGGATGATGATGTTGGAACGCTTCTTAACGAAGTTTGCAATATCCAGAACCAGATCCATACGCTCGGTAGGCTCACCGTAACCGCAGAATACCAGTTCCTTATACTGAGCTATATACCAGTTGGACAGCTCGGTCAAGACTTCGATCATGGTAGGTTCATGATCCAGCCACAGTGACTCAAGACTGTTGATCTGATCAGTGTACTGTCTCTCTACAAAAGCAGTCGATGTTGCACTCTTGTTAGTCAGATTGACGTACAACTTGTTTTGAAATTCATAAATAATACTTCCCATAATAATCCCCTTTCAAGAATCATTTTTTATGTCCTGTCATATATCCTTATAGCTCAAAATACCGCTTGCCTCTATTCTATAATTTATTTGAGAAAATGGCAAGTTTTTTTGTAAAAAATGACGCATTTTTCTCAATATTTCCGCGAAAAACTGCGGTACCCGCCACGATCACGTTGGCACCTGCCTCCAAAATGGCATCAAAGTTGCTTTCTTTGACTCCGCCGTCCACTTCCAGGTCCACCGAACAGCCGGAATCTTCGATCATTTTCCTGGCTTCCCGGAGCCTGTCATAGGCCTCAGGCATGAAAGACTGTCCGCCGAATCCCGGTTCCACGCTCATGATCAGGAACTGCCTGATCTCGGGAAGGAAAGGCTTCACCGCCGAAACGGGGGTTCCGGGCTTGATGGTGACTCCTGCCTCTATTCCGAAGGATTTAATGAGGCGGATGGTTTCGAAGATCTCCTCCTCGTCATCACAGGCTTCCAGATGAAAGGTGATGATATCCGCGCCGCAGTCGACAAACTCTTTGATATAGCGTTTCGGATGAACGATCATCAGATGAACGTCAAACACCAGATCTTTCCCGTATTTCCGAAGAGAACTGATCACCGGCATGCCGAAGGAAATGCTGGGAACGAACACACCGTCCATCACATCCAGATGCAGATACTTACAGCCTGCTTCGCGGACACTGTTCACCTGTTCTTCCATCCTGCCGAAATCTGCAGCCAGAACGGAGGGAGACAGAATATATTCCATAGTGTTCCATAGGGACCGGATCAGTACTTGGGCCGGTCCTTTATCTCCTGATAGAATAATCGATAATTCTCATATCTGGAAGAAGACATCTTCCCATCCAGAACCATTTTCTTCACCGGGCAGTCCTCGGCTCTCTCGCCGATATGGGCACAGCCTGCGAAACGGCATTTGCCCAGGTGAGGCACAAATTCCGGGAAACACAGTTCCAGGTCCATAAGCTCCAGCTGATCCAGACTCACCGAGGAAAAACCGGGAGTATCGATCAGAAAGCTGTCCGGAGCACACTGTTCTCCGCAGGAAATGATCTCGGAATGGCGGGTGGTGTTCTTCCCGCGTCTGATCTTTCTGCTGATCTCTCCGATCTCCATTCCCGCATCCGGCTGGAGGAAATTCACAAGAGAAGACTTTCCGACCCCGGAGGGACCGGCAAAGACTGTGGTCTTGTGATCCAACAGCCTGCAGAGAGGCTCGATCCCTTCCTTCTCCCTGACGGAGATGGGGACCAGATCGTAACCGGCCAAGTCGGAATAGGTACGGATCAGATCCGACTTTTCCCTGTCGGCATTCAGATCACATTTGTTCAAAGCCATGATCACGGGAACGTTCTGACGCTCCATGTTCATCAGGAACCGGTCTATAAGGCCCCTGTTGGGATCGGGATCCTTTATGGCAAATACCAGGAGTACCTGGTCTACATTTGCCACCGCAGGACGGATCAGCTCACTCTTTCTCGGAAGAATGGTCGTGACGATCCCGGTCCGATCCTCGGGATCCAGAATATCCATCAGGACCTGATCTCCGATCAGAGGCTTCTGTCCGTATTTCCGGAAGATCCCCTTGGCTTTGCATTCATAATAGGGTTCGGTCATGGGCGCATTGTCAGGCTTTACGTAAAAACAGCCTGCAATGCCCTTCATGATCCGGCCTGTAACATTTTTCAAACCGGCATTTTCTGTCATGGTTTTTCTGATGTTCCCTCTTCATCACTCGCCGAAGAAGACTCCTCCTGGACCGGTGTGGGACTGGGTTCCTCAGAGATCGGCGTAGGACTGGGTTCTTCTACAACAGGTGTAGGGATCGGTGTAGGACTGGGGATCGGTGTGGGACTGGGAACCGGTGTGGGACTGGGAACCGGTGTAGGGCTGGGGATCGGTGTAGGAGTTTCCTTGGGACCTTCACTGACGTAGATCGTGATGGTGGTACCCTTCTTCACCTGCTTATCCGCAGCTACCGACTGGCGGATGACCAGATCCTTGGCAATGGAATCGTTCTTCTCGTAAACGATATTGACTTCCAGATCCTCGTCCTTCAGCTGCTGTTCTGCCTGATCCTTGGTCAGACCCTCCAGGAACGGAACCTTGGACTTCGAGGAACCGGTGGAGATGGTCAGAGTAACGGTCTCGCCCAGAGGAACTTCCTCACCGGCATCGATACTCTGCTTCATGACTCTGCCCTTTTCGATCTCTTCGGAGCTATCCTCCTTGATCTCTACCTTCAGACCCTTGTCTTCGAGAGCCGCAGTTGCATTTTCCTCGGTCTTTCCGACATAATCCTCCATCTTGACAGTCTCTTCACCCTTGCTGACAACGATCTTCACAGAGGTACCCTGCTCAACAACCGTTCCAACAGCCTGTTCCTGACTGATGATGGAATCCTTTTCAACATCCTTACTGAATTCGTAAGAGATGATCTCATAGTTCAGGTTCTTGTCTTCGAGGATCTTTGCTGCATCCTCCAAAGTCTTTCCGGTCAGATCCGGAACATCCGTGGTCAGGATCTCAACACCGAGGCTGACATGGATGGTTACGATATCTCCGACCTTTACCTTCTGACCCTCGCCGGGATCCACGCTGATGACCTGACCTGCAGGAACGGTAGGATGATTTTCCTTCTCGATCTTGCTGTAAAGGCCGGCCTCATAAATGGCGGTCTGAGCCTCAGTCTGAGTCTTGCCCACCAGACCCTCGGGGATCATGATAGCTTCGCTTCCCTTACTGATGGTAACGGTAACGGTGGAATACTTGCTGACTGCTTTATCCTTTACGGGAGCCTGCTTGAAGATAAGGCCCTTTTCAACGTCGTCGTTATACTCTTCCTTGATGGTGATGCCCAGGTTGAAGCCCTTCAGGAACTTCTCGGCACCTTCAGCGTCCATTCCCAGAAGATCCGGAACCTTCACCTCCGTATCACGGCTGGGCTCCTCTGTAGGAGTCAGTGTAGGAGTCTTGGATTCATTTGTCTCCACAACGGTCTGATCGGGACCCTTATCACGGAAATGATAGATATCCATGAACTTGGTCAGGAGCAGGATCGCACAGACAATGATCACGATGGCAATGATGATACCGATGATCAGGACAATGACATCAAAGGCGGAATTATCCTTCTCTTCTGCAGGATCCTCCACTTCCTCGTTCTCATCCTCTTCGGGATCTTCTTCATCATCCTCGGGATCTGCGTCAATGAGAACGCCCTTTGCGCCCCCTGCAACGGCTGCAACCGCATGGTCTTCGCCGCTGTTCTCGATGATCTCTTCGGAATCGATGATCTTGCTGTCATCGGAAACCGTCTGAATGGTATTGGTCTGGCTCCGGATGGCAGTGATCTCTTCCTGAGTCATCATCTTGGTCTGGTTCATATTGGTGGTGGGGACAATGCGCACAAAGTCCTCATCCGGTGAAACCAGAGCCTTTCTCAGGTCGGCGATCAGTTCGTTTGCAGAAGAATACCGGCGTTCCGGCTTCTTCATGGTACACTTTAAGATGATATTCTCAAGGGAAACAGGGATATTCGGGTCGAATTCCCTGGGGGATCTCATCTCGCTCTGGATATGAGCAAGGGCAATGGCAACCGTATTCTCCCCGTCAAAGGGAACGGTTCCCGTTACCATCTCATAGAGAGTGATACCGAGAGAATAGATATCACTGCGCTCGTCGCAGTAGCCGCCTCTGGCCTGTTCCGGGGAAATGTAATGCACAGAACCCATGGTGGAGCTGGAATTAATGGTATTACCGCTGGTAACACGGGCAATACCGAAGTCCATGACCTTCACCTTTGCATCTCTGGAGATAATGATGTTCTGGGGCTTGATATCCCGGTGAACGATCTTCTGATCATGTGCAGCCGCAAGACCCTGGGCTACCTGAATGGCAATTCCGATGGACTCTCTGACATCGAGTCTTCCCTTGGAACTGATATAATCCTTCAGCGTGATACCGTCGATGAGTTCCATTACGATATAATGGATATCCCGTTCATTTCCGACATCATAGATACTTACAATGTTCGGATGGGACAGGATGGCCGCCGACTGAGCCTCCTGACGGAACTTGACTACAAAGTCCGTCTGCTCGGCAAACTCGGCCTTCAGGACCTTAATGGCCACAAAGCGGTTCAGCTTGTGACACTTCGCCTTGTAGACGTCCGACATTCCTCCTGATCCTATATGTTCGAGAATCTCGTAACGGTCTGCAATAAACATTCCGATTCGCAACATAACTTGGGTTCTCCTCCTGCTTCCTGCGGCTTTGCTTTCAAAGCCTGAGTTTCTTTCGTCTTAAATCACTTGAACGAAAGCTTTATTTAACAATCATTCTGAACCAGCAAAATGGCGATGTTGTCATATCCGCCGTTTTCATTTGCCAGTTCCACAAGTCTTCTTGTTTTCTCCTCCACCGTAAGGTCTTCCGTGGCCAGAACTTGTTCAATCTGGTCATCCGGGACCATTCCGGTAAGTCCGTCTGAACACATCAGCACCTGGTCTCCCAAGTGGAGAGGCACTTCAAAGAAATCAATATCGATATCCGGTGCGGTACCCACCGCCCGGGTGATCACATTCTTATGCATGTTGTACTCTTCCGAGTCTTTTTCCAAACGTCCGAGTGCCACCAGCTCATTCACAAGAGAATGGTCTCTGGTGATCTGCTTTAACTTCTTTTCCTCTTTGGAATATTCGGAATACAGATACAGTCTGCTGTCTCCGATATTCGCCACATAAAGAATATCCTCTTCGATGGTGGCTGCGACTAAGGTGGTCCCCATTCCGTTAAAGGCAGGGATCAGAAGACTCCTTTTAAAGAGTTCCAGGTTCGCATGACCTATCGCATCGGAAAGGATCTTCACCGGATTCTCTCCGGCATTTCCGTAGATATAAGCTACGATATCATTGACGGTAAAGTTAGATGCATAATCTCCTGCGGCATGTCCCCCCATACCGTCCGCAACAAGAAAAAGATTGGCCAGATCTCCGACGCGTTTGCATGAGCAGAATGAATAATCCTGATTCATTTCTCGTATTTTACCGATATCGGTTATGGTAAATCCGGTCATCTGCTCATCTCCTTTCGTCTAAGATTGTTCCGCCTGTTCCGAACCCTCGGCGGATTCGAGATAGCCCTTTCTGAGCTGTCCGCATGCGCCGTCAATATCGGCGCCGATTTCCCTTCTAATAGTAACATTTATTCCGTTTTTTTCAAGTAATTTTTTAAAATTGAGGATGTCCTTACGGTCCGATCTGGTATAGTCCCGTTCCTTTACGGGATTCACCGGGATCAGGTTTAAGTGGGCCGGATAGCGATCAAGAAGGGCGATCAGTTCCCGGGCCTCCTCGTTATTATCATTGACACCGCTTACCAGGCAGTACTCGTAGGTCAGCCTTCTGCCTGTCTTCTGCTGATGTTCCCGGCAGGCGTTAAGCACCTCTTCCAGGTCATACTTATTGGCAATGGGCATCAGCTCACGCCGCTTCTCCTGGGTGGGTGCATGTAAGGAAAGGGCCAGGGTTACCTGGGGCTCCTCCTCAGCCAGCCGTTTGATCCCCGGAACGATCCCGCAGGTGGAAACGGTGATATTTCTCTTACTGAGATGATATCCGCCCTCGGAGCTGATGAGCTCGATGAAGGGGATCACCTGATCCAGGTTCTGCAGAGGTTCTCCGCATCCCATCATCACAATATGGGAAATGCGTTCGCCGCTCTCCCTCATCATGGCGTAAACCTCTTCCAGGATCTCGGAGGTCCGAAGGTCCCTTGTTAAGCCGCCGATGGCGGAGGCACAGAACTTACAGCCCATGGCACAGCCCACCTGACAGGAAACGCAGGCGGTGTTGCCGTAATCATATCGCATCAGCACACTCTCGATGATATTGCCGTCAGGGAGCTGCATCAGATATTTTCTGGTGCCGTCGATCTTTGACACATAGACCTTAACAGGCTTTAATGTCACAAGCTCACAACGGTCCGCAAGCTTCTTTCTCAGGTCCTTGGAAAGATTCGACATCTCGTCAAAGGAAGCAGCATACTTCTCATGAAGCCAGGAATAGATCTGGTCTGCCCGGAACGCCTTTTCTCCCAGGCTTTCCGTGACAAAGCTCTTCAGTTCCTCCCGGGACAATGCCCGGATATCCGTCCTGTCTTCTGCTGACATTCTGTATTCACCTTTCGTGATCTGTTCTGTATAAGTATTATTCTATCAGCGGACCTTCTTACGGAAAGCCGCGAAATAAAAGCCGTCGGTATCGTGGATCCCCTGCAGAAGCTGCAGTCTTCCTTCCTTCAGGGATCCTTCCCCGTAACATGCAGGGATCACACCCTCCAAGGATACCGGCTCCAGATCCGGGAAGTTTTGAAGGATCCATTCCCTTTGAAGGTCATTTTCCTCCGGCAAAACGGTGCAGGTGGAGTAGAGAAGTGCTCCGCCTTCCTTCAGGCAGTAATATGCATTCTTCAGGATCTGCTTCTGAAGCTCATCCAGGGAAGCAAGCCGCTCCTCCGTCAGATGATACTTGATATCACCCTTTTTGCGAAGGATCCCGAGACCGGAACAGGGAACGTCACAGAGGATCAGATCTGCGATCTCTTTACGTTCTTCATCGGGTACCGAGGCATCCCTGCAGATGACTTCCATCCTGCGGGAATCGGTCCGGTCTGCATTCTCACGGATCAGCTCGCATTTGTCTTCACTTAAGTCCATACTGAGCAGCCGGCTGTTTCCCTTCAGGTGATCCGCCAGGGCAATGGACTTGCCTCCGGGAGCTGCACAAAGATCCAGACAGATACTGTTCTCAGGGTCTTTTAAAAGGGATGCAGCGGCAATTCCTGCAAGGATGGAGCTTTTGTCCTGAACCTGCAGATAGCCTTCCGCAAAGGCGGTAAGCTCCGAAAGAGGCTTCTCCGAAATGGTCAGATACAGGATCTCTTCAAAATCCGGATCCCTTCGGAAAGCAACTCCGTCTTCTTCCAGGAGCTTCATGATCTCGGAAACGCTTTTCCGGGATGTCAATATGTGGACCGTGACCTCTCTGCCGGATGCATCGGAAAGAAGCATCTTTTCCATCTGCTCCTTCGTGTAGACCTTACTTAACCGGTCAAAAAGCCACTTGGGAACCGAGCACCTGAGGGCAAGATCCTCAGACTGCAGGAATTCCGTTAAGCCATTCGCATCCTTTTCCCGGCAGATGCTCCGAAGTACGCCGTTCACAAAGCCCTTCAGAGTGCGGAAGCCATGGGCCGATGCCATTTTTACGGCTTCGTTACAGACTGCACTGTGAGGGATCCCATTAAGAAACAGGATCTGAGCAGTACTGATCCGCAGCAGAGAACGGATAAACGGTTTCATTTTCCTGACCTTCACCGAACTGAAGCGGTCAAGGACTGCATCGATCAGGATACAGTTTTCAACAGTCTCCGAGGAGATCCGCGTGATCAGCGCCTTGTCTCTCGGGTCCAGATAATCGTATTTTTCAAGAGCTCTTGCAAGAGTCAGGTGGATGAATCCGCCCTGCTCCATAACGGCAGTGACTACTTCCAGACTGATCTCTCTCACGTTCTGATAGTCTGCCAAAGCTCAGCTCCTTCCTCCAGGCGGTTTCCGCGCTGGAATTCATCGATCTTCATACGGTTCTTTCCGGAAAGCTGCAGCTCCTGAATGGAAAGAGCTCCCTCTCCGCAGGCAACCACCACCTCGGATGCGGTGCTTTTCACAATGGTCCCGGGCTTTGCACTGAAGTTATCCTCCAACACAGAACACTTCCAGAGCTTGATCATCCGCTCCCCGTAATAGGTGTAGCAGCCGGGCCAGGGGGAAAGACCTCTCACATAGCGCTCCAGGGTCTTCGCCGGCATTTCCCAGTTGATGTTTCCCAGTTCCTTTCGGATCATGGGCGAATAACAGGAAAGCTCCGTATCCTGAGGAATGTATTCGGCAGTTCCGTTTTCAATCTTCTCGATGGCAGTCAGCAGTACCGGACCGCTTGACTCAGCCAGTCTGTCAAATAAGGATCCGCCGGTCTCCTCCGGAGAAATGGTCAGTTTCACCTGCAGGATCATATCACCGGTATCCAGTCCGATATCCATTTTCATAATGGTGATACCGGTCTCTTTCTCTCCGTTTAAGATGCACCACTGAATGGGTGCTGCTCCCCGATACTTCGGAAGGAGCGATGCATGAACGTTGATACAGCCGTATTTCGGCAGGTCCAGAACCTCTGCGGGAAGGATCTGTCCGAAGGCTGCTACCACGATCAGATCGGGGGCAAGTTCCCGAAGGATCGAGATAAATCCTTCATTTCCCCGGATCTTCACAGGCTGAAGAACAGGGATCTTATGCTCTTCGGCACAGACCTTCACGGGAGAAGGCTGAAGCTTTCCGCCCGAGCGGTTCCGTCCCGTCATTTTGTCAGGCTGGGTCACAACGCCCACAACCTGATGATCCGGCGATGCGATCAGAGCTTCCAGGGAAGCCACCGCAAAATCCGGAGTACCCATAAAAATGATCCTCATCCTGTCATCTCCTCATCTATTCGGATCCTTCGATCTCTGTGCCGATCTCCCGGATCCATCCGTCATTTCAAACTCGTCAGTCCTCGAGTTCATCATTGTCATGGAGGGTTCCCTCCATCTTGTCGATGTAAAGAACACCGTCCAAGTGGTCGCACTCATGGCAGATGGCTCTTGCCATCAGCTCAAAGCCTTCCAGCACAAACTCTTCCATATCTTCGTTGTAAGCACGGACCACAACACGGTTGGGTCTGGTTACCACGGCAAACTTGCCGGGAACGGAAAGGCAGCCTTCGTTTCCGGTCTGCTCTCCCTCTGTCTCCAGGATCTCCGGATTAATGAACACGTAGGGGCCTTCACCGATATCGATGACCACGATCCTTTTCAGGACACCTACCTGAGGAGCTGCAAGACCCACGCCGTTCTGCTCATACATGGTATCGAACATGTCCTTGATCAGCTTCTTGATCTTGGGAGTCATCTGCTCCACTTCTTTACATCTGGTGCGAAGGATCTCATCATCCTCGCCTACAACACGCATTTTTCTGATTGCCATTGGTAACTCCTTATTTCTCAGGATTGCAGATCAAACTGCAGATATACATTTTTTCCGAGGGCTCTGGATTCCATCAGGGAATCACAGAGTGCCGAGCGAAGTTCCACCGCCCGCTCCCGGACTACTGTCTTTAAATAGATCGAAGAACGATAGACATCCTTCCGCTTCATCAGATTCCGCATGGCCTTATCATCATTCTTCTGATTTTTCCCATCGGCCTTCTGAAAACCGCGGGGAGCATTATCCAGGGATAACAGCGATTCATCCCGGGTGATATTCTGCTCAAGAAAGCCGGTGATGATCCGGACCGCATCCAGAACCTGGGAAGGATCCTCCGAAAGGACGATGATCTCCAGAAGCGTTCCGAAGGGCGGATACATGCGGCTTCTGCGGTAAGCAGCTTCCTGTGCATAGAATCCGGCATAATCCTGGGCCGCAGCCGAACGGATCACATAATGATCCGGATCATAGGTCTGGATCACAACAGAACCCGGATGCTCTCCCCGTCCTGCCCGGCCTGCTGCCTGAGTCAGAAGGGAAAATGTCTGTTCTCCGGAGCGGTAATCACTGACGAACAAAGACATATCCGCAGCCAGGATGCCCATGACCGTCACATCAGGGAAATCATGTCCCTTGACGATCATCTGGGTTCCGATCAGCACATCCGCCTCATGATCGGCAAAGGCCTTCAGGATGGCTTCCATGCTGTTCTTCCGCGAGGTGGAATCCCGGTCCATGATCAGGGTCCGAACTCCCGGAAATGCTTTATGTACGGCAGCTTCGACCTTCTCGGTCCCGGCGCCGAACCCGGAAATATGAGGAAATCCGCACTCCGGACAGGTATCCGGGATCGGGATCTCATAACCACAATAATGACACAGAAGCTTTCCGTTTCTGTGTGCCGTCAGGGAAATATCGCAGTGCGGACACTTGAACACAAATCCGCAGGAACGGCAGGAAACAAAGCCTGCATAACCCCGTCGATTGTAGAACAGCATGATCTGCTGCCCTGCATTCAAGGCTTCCTGCATCCGGATCTGTAACAGTCCGGAGAACATACTCCGGTTTCCGCGGTGCAGTTCGTCTCTCATATCAATGATGGAAACCTCGCTGGGGACACTGCCCTCCACCGCTTTCCGGTTCATCTCGTAAAGCTCGTATTTTCCCGTAGAACAGTTGTGATACGCACTTAAAGAAGGCGTAGCACTTCCCATGACCAGCAGGGCTCCCAGGTCCTTGGCCCTCTTTTCGGCCACTTCTCTGGCGGAATACCGGGGGGTCTGCTCACTGCGGTAAGCCTGGTCATGCTCTTCATCCATGATGATCAGTCCCAGATTCTGAAAGGGTGTGAACAGCGCAGATCTGGGGCCGATCATGATATCGATCTTCCCTTCTCTGGCCTGTACATACTGATCATAACGCTCTCCCTTGGAGAGCCGGGAATTGATAAAGGAAACTCTTCCCTGAAAACGGCCGTAAAACCGCATCACTGTCTGAAAAGTCAGGGAAATCTCGGGGATCAGCATGATCACCTGCTGACCTCTTGCCAGAACTTCTTCAGCCAGGTGCATATACACCTCGGTCTTGCCGCTGGCGGTGATACCGTGGATGTAAGAAGGTCTCAGATCGCCTTCCCTCATTCTCCCCAGGATCCCGTCCAGAACGCTTTGCTGAAGGTCGTTCAGCTGATTTCTCTTGTCTCTTCCGTCCAGAATGGTGGAAAGCGCCATGGTCCGGAAGATCCTTTCCTTTTCGGTGGTGAATTCTCCCTTTTCCACCAGAGGCTTCATCACTGCCGCCTCGATCCCCATACTGTGACTTAAGATCTCGGAGGTGATCACCGGATTTGCAAAGAAGGCCTCATAGACCTTCAGCTTTGCAGTGTAATGCCTGCGTCTGCAGGTGTTGATCCGCTCCGTCAGTTCCGGTCCTGTCAGCTGACAGGTGTAGGTAACACGCTCCACGGGAGTTACCTTGGTCTTTACGGGGATCACTGTCTTTAAGGCCTGCAAAAAGGTGGAGCCGTATTCCTCCCCCATCCATTTGGCCAGAGCCACCAGCTGCTCCTCCGCACCCACAAGTGAAGTGGATACTGCGCTGATGTCCTTGATCAGAGCCGGATCATAATCACTGTGATCCGTCAGCTCCACCACAAATCCCTTGGTTGGACGGTTCCCTTTTCCGAAGGGGATCTCCACAATGGTGCCGACCTCAATATTTTCCATAAGCTCCGCGGGGATCCGATAGGTAAATGCCCTGTCTAACTCCGCAGAAGATACATCTATAATGACCTTAGCAAACAAACCGTATCATTCCTTTTCAGTTTGAAGTTCGCCGAACTTCAAGCTTTATCTTGGATCTCATTTTTGATCTTTGCGATCAATTCCTTAAAATGCATACCGTTGGAAGCCTTGAAATACAGGATATCACCGGGCTTAGCGATCATCTGAAACGCCGTAAACGCCTGATCCAGGTCGTTGCAGCCGGCCACCAGTTTCCCGCCGGAAGGCCCCAGCTTCTTTGCAGCGCCTTCGCAGATCTTCTGTCCCAGCTTTCCGACACCGATGATGGCATCCAGTTTCTCCTGATCGGCAGCGTAACTGCCGACTTCCATATGGAAACGTTCCGTTTCCTTCCCGAGTTCCAACATATCCCCGAGAAATGCGATCCTTTTTCCGGAGAAATGTTCATCTCCCTGATCGCAGAGTACATCAAGTCCGGCCCGCATGGAGGCAGGGCTTGCATTATAACTGTCATCAATGATCTTATAATCACCGACCTGTTCGATCTGAAGTCGGTTCTGGAAACCGCTGAAGCTCTTTAAGGCTTCGGCAGCCTTCACGGGATCCACTCCGAAAAAGTCGGAAACAGCCAGGGCAGCCAGTGCATTCAGCACGTGATGCCGGCCGGGAACGGTCAGCTCCACGGGAATACTCTTTCCCTTCATATGGCAGACAAAGCGGCTCCCGTTCTGAGTCGTGACGATCTCATCCGCATACACGTCAGAGCCTTCATCAAAGCCGAACCAGGTGACCGGATGATCATATTCACCGGCCAGTGCACGGAGGTAAGGATCCTCCCCGTTTAAAAACAGAGGAGCTCCGGGAAAAAGGCCGCGGGTGATGGTAAACTTCTCCCGTGCGATCCCTTCCTGGGACTCGTAAAACTCCATGTGTGCCACACCGATATTGGTGATGACGGCAGCAGAAAGCCGTGCCATCTCGGAAATACCGCCCAGTTCCCCGGGAACGTTCATTCCCAGCTCCAGAACGGCAATATCATCTTCATCGGTAAGCTCCGCCATGGTAAGGGGAACACCGATGAGACTGTTATGATTCTTCTTGGTCCGATATACCTTCTTCTCAGCAGAAAGAGCTGTAGCGATCATTTCTCTGGTAGAGGTCTTACCCACACTTCCGGTAACACCCACTGCGGGTACCGAAACCCGGCTCCTGCAAAGATGTCCCAGAGCCGTCAAGGCTGCAACGGTATCATCTACGCTGATCAGCGCTGGCAGAGTCTTGGGATCCGCTCCCTCCCAGGAGGCCATCAGGTCCCCCAGATCCTTGATACTGTGATGTCTGGAGGTAAATGCTCCCACAACTCCGGGGACTCTTAAGACCTCCGGAAGAAAACGGTGGGCATCCACCTTTTCTCCGATGACCGGGATAAAAAAGCTTCCGGCGGTGACTTCTCTCGAATCGATGGCCAGAGTATGTACCTCGGCGCTTCCGTCTCCGATCAGAAGACTTCCGTCAACCGCTTTGCAGATATCATCAATCGTAATATGGTTCATAAAACTTTCCTTGATCCGGGAACCGCCTCTGCAGGATACAGAACGATTCCCGGTTGATTATTTTGGTTAAGATCACATTCCGGAAATGAACTGCTCGAATTCTTCTTCCGTCATAAGGACCTTACGGGGTTTGGTACCCTCTTCCTCACCGACTACGCCGGCATCATAGAGCTGATCCAGGATCCGGGCCGCACGGTTAAAGCCGATACGGAACATTCTCTGGAGCATACCGCTGGATGCCTTTTCCTTTTCGATGACGAATTTACCTGCCTGAACAAACAGCTCATCAAATTCCTGATTTCCGTTGCCGTCGTCAATGAGGCTCATCTTGGAAGATGTCATGTTCAGGTTGATGTCTTCCTGCTCACCGCCGTGGACTTCACCGAGATCCTTGATGTAATCCGTTACCTTGGCAACCTCTTCATCGGATTCAAAGGCCCCCTGTACACGGATAGGCTTGGAAACGCCTGCAGGGGAAGTAGAGCATATCACCCTTTCCGAGAAGCTTTTCAGCACCTCCGGTATCCAGAATGGTTCTGGAGTCCGTACCGGAAGAAACCGCAAATGCAATACGGGAAGGAATATTGGACTTAATAAGGCTGGTAATGACCGTGGCAATGGGCTTCTGAGTAGCAACGATCAGATGGATACCGGCTGCTCTGGCCTTCTGAGCCAGACGGATAATGGAATCCTCCACATCCCCGGGTGCAACCATCATCAGGTCTGCCAGCTCGTCGATGATCACCACCAGGTACGCCATATGGGCGGGCTTTTCGGGATCCTTGGGAGCAAACTCCTTATCGATCTTCTGGTTATAGCCCTTCAGATCACGGACATTGTATTTTGCAAACTCATTGTATCTGCGATCCATCTCGGCAACGGCCCAGTTAAGAGCACCGGCTGCCTGATCGGGATTGGTCACAACGGGGATCATCAGATGAGGGATCCCGTTATAGATACTGAGCTCCACCACCTTCGGGTCGATCATGATCATCTTCACGTCGGAGGGCTTTGCATGATACAGGATACTTAAGATCATGGTATTGACGCACACCGACTTACCGGAACCTGTGGTACCGGCGATCAGAAGGTGAGGCATCTTGGCCAGGTCGGCAATGACTGCCGCACCGGAAATATCCTTACCTACAGCAAAAGCCAGAGGGGAAGTATGATTCTTGAACTGATCATTTTCCAGAAGATCACGGATGGGAACCGGGAGCTTTTCGGGGTTCGGAACCTCGATACCCACTGCATTCTTACCGGGGATGGGAGCCTCAATACGGATATCCTCAGCAGCAAGGCTCATCTTGATATCATTTTCCAGATTTGTGATCCTGGAAACCTTGACACCCTTTTCGGGAACCAGCTCATACCGGGTTACGGTAGGGCCGCAGGTGATGTTGGAAACCTTAACCTTAACGCCGAAGCTCTCTAAGGTCTCTTCGATCTCCACCGCCGTATCACGCAGAGTCTGCTCCAGCTTTCTGGTATCTCTTCCGCCTTGATTCTTACCAAGCAGATTAAGAGGCGGGAAGCGATATTCCGCCAGTTTCTTCTCCGGCTTCTTCGAAACAACGGAAGAAGGTGCGGGAGTAACGGGCTTTGCAGTTCCGGTACCGGACTGGGCAGCAGCACCGCCCCCCTTATCGCTGGCTTCGGAAGAAAGACCGCGTTCACCGGGCAGGAAGCTGCTCTTGTGGCTGATCCGCTTTCCGGAGGCGGTAACTACCGTTCTGGTACCGTTATCGTCATACTCATTGGGAAGGGATACCCATCCGCCGGACAGATCTTCGGTATCATCATGATAATCCGGTTTCTCGAATACCGGCTCATCTGCTTCTTCACTCATTTGAGCATCAGCACCGCCGATGGGACTTGCATCAACGCTCTCGGTT
>JAGACB010000073.1 GCA_017614345.1 Lachnospiraceae bacterium | reverse complement strand
TTGAAGAGCTTGGATCTTCTAAGGAAATGTATCCGAATGCCCCGGAAGACGGCATTTACATTCTTCCTGCCGAGACTCCCGTAGGTGCAGATGCCATCGAGGTTCTGGGACTTCATGATGCGGTATTTGAGTATGAGATCACATCCAACCGTGTAGACTGCTACAGCGTACTGGGTATCGCAAGAGAAGCGGCTGCCACCTTCCGGAAGGAATTCCTTCCTCCCGTGATCAAGGAGACAGGCAACAGTGAAGATATCCATGACTATCTGAAGGTTTCCGTTCTGGATCCGGTTCTCTGCAAGAGATACTGCGCAAGAATGGTAAAGAACATCAAGCTGGGACCTTCTCCCGAATGGATGCAGAGAAGACTGGCTGCAGCCGGCATCCGTCCCATCAACAATCTGGTGGATATCACCAACTACGTGATGGAAGAATACGGCCAGCCCATGCATGCTTTCGATTACGATCAGCTTGCAGGTCATGAGATCGTTGTAAAATGTGCTGAGGACGGCCAGAAGTTCGTGACCCTGGACGGTCAGGAGCGTACCATGGATTCCCGGGTCCTGATGATCAATGACGGCGAGAAGGCCGTAGGCATTGCGGGGATCATGGGCGGTGAGAACTCCAAGATCACCGATGACGTTAAGACCATGGTATTTGAAGCAGCCTGCTTCGACGGAACCAATATCCGTCTGTCTTCCAAGCGGATCGGTCTCAGAACCGACGCTTCCGGTAAGTTTGAAAAGGGCCTTGAGCCTCATAATACCTTAGATGCCATTAATCGTGCCTGTGCTCTCATCGAGGAGTTAGGCTGCGGCGAAGTTGTGGGAGGCATCATCGATATCTGTGAACCCCTTCCTGAGCGTGTACGCATCCCCTTCAAGCCCGACCGCATCAATGCACTGTTAGGTACCGACCTGACCAAGGAGACCATGCTGTCTTATTTCCCTGCTCTGGGTATTGATTATGACAGCGAGAAGGAAGAGGTGATCTCTCCTTACTTCCGTCAGGATCTGTTCCGTGTAGCGGATATTGCAGAAGAGGTAGCCAGATTCTACGGCTATGATCATATCCCCACAACCCTTCCTTCCTCCGGTTCCTCCGCAGGAAAGATCTCTTACTCCATGAAGGTTCGTGAGATCGCCGAGAGCATTGCAGAATACTGCGGCTTCTCACAGTCCATGACCTATTCCTTCGAGAGTCCCAAGGTATTTGACCGCCTTCTGATCCCGGAAAATGATGACCTGAGAAAGTGTCTGACCATTGCCAATCCCCTCGGAGAGGACTACAGCATCATGCGTACCACTCCTTTAAACGGCATCCTGAATTCTCTGTCAACCAACTTCAACCGGAGAAATAAGGACGTAGCCCTTTACGAAATGGCAAAGATCTATCTGCCCGTGGATTATCCGGAGATCAAGGAGCTGCCCGATGAGCGTATCCAGTTCACACTGGGCGCTTACGGCAACATGGATTTCTTTACCATGAAGGGTGTGGTAGAGGAGTTCTTCGAGAAGGTGGGTATGAAGAAGAAGGCTACCTATGATCCTTCTAACAAGCGTCCTTTCTTCCATCCCGGAAGATGCGCCGATATCTACTACGGCGAGGAGCTTGTGGGTTATCTCGGCGAGATCCATCCTCAGGTAGCTGAGAATTACTCCATCGGCGGCCGGGTTTACGTGGCTGTTCTGGATATGCCGAAGATCGAGGAGTTCGCGGATTTCGACCGGAAGTATTCCGGCATTGCCAAGTTCCCCTCTGTCAGCAGAGATATCTCCGTGCTCTGTGAGCATGCCCTTCCGGTAGGTGAGATCGAGAAGATCATCGAGAAGAAGGCCGGAAAGATGATGGAATCCTATTCCCTCTTCGATGTATATGAAGGTGAGCAGATCAAGGCCGGCTTCAAGTCCGTTTCCTACACCATTACCTTCCGGGCAAGCGACCATACCCTGGAAGAAAAAGAGGTTTCCGATGCCATGAACCGGATCCTGGAAGCACTGAAGGATCGCGGAATTACCTTGAGAGAGGTTTGATGTTGATCTCAGCCTGCGGGAGAAGATCTTCTGTTTTGAAGATCATTTTCCCGCAGGTTTTTTCTCTGTATAATTTAGTATAATTTTATGATTTTTTTTGCAAAAAATATCTGTGCATTCCCGAAAAACTGTGGTAGAATAACAAATAGCGTTATCAGGTCAATTTCGGCCTTAAAACCGGCGGAAACGAGGAAAATGATATGATCACTGTCAGATGCAGATTATGCGGAGCGGATTTTCAAACAGAAGAGTCCAATAAGGTAGACCGGTGCGGGTTCTGTGCCAGTCTGAACACCATTCCGAAGGCAAAGGATGCCCGTCATGCAGAGCTGTTCCACAAGGCGGCTACACTGCGTGGGACCAATTACTTTGAGCAGGGCGCTGCTGTATATGAATCCATTTTGAAGGAGGATCCGGACAACCCGGAGGCTCTCTTCGGTCTTGTGATGTGCGAATACGGTGCAGAGTATGCCGGTGATGCCTGGGGAAGAACTCTTGTCTGCAACCGTTATCGGGAGACCAAGATCTTCGATGATCAGAACTACAAGAAGGCTGTAAAGCTGGCAGATATCGAGTGCAAGGAAATCTATGACAATATTGCCTTCCAGATCAACGGAGAGCAGGAACGTTTTGCGGGAGCAGATACCTCTGCCGCACGTTGTGATGTCCTTCTTGTCAGCAAGCAGTATGAAGATAAGGATATCCTGGATGATGGTTTTGATCCGGATGACGATAATGTTCCGGTAAAGGATTTCGAGCTTGCCAGACATATCTATGATTACCTCAGCAGAAAAGGCTACCGTGTCTTCATGACCGGAAAGAACCTGAAGAACAGCCGTCGTCAGGACGCCATCCCCATGCTCCAGACCGCCATCGAATCTGCCAAGATCCTGGTACTGGTGGGAACCAGCCGGGAATATATCGATGATGCCAGCGTGGAAAGCGAATGGATGAGATATTTCATTGTCAACCGCGGCGTGAAGAATAAGGGCTTTGCTCCCTGCTATTATGAGATGGATCCTAAGGATCTGCCTCAGGAGATGTTAAAGTCTTCTCCCATTGATATGTCCGTAGAGGGCTATGAGGAGGAGATCTTAAAGCGTGTCGCTTATTATACCAGCGGAAGTGCATCCGGAAGTGCATCGGAAGCTACTCCTGCTCCAAAGCCGGCTCAGCCGGTTCAGGAAACCCCTGCTGCCGAAGAGGAAAATGTTTCTGCTGCTTCCGCAAATGAACCGGAAGCCGCTCCCGAGCAGGAAGAGGCCGGTTTCGGCGGAATGGGCTTTGATGAAGAAGAACTGGGATTTGATATCCTCGAAGCCACCAAGATCTATGATGATGCATTTGCCAAGGAGAAGAAGGCACGTTTTGATTATGAACTGAAGCAGATCGGAGATGCCTATGCGTCCATTAAGGGCTTCAGAGACAGTCAGGCCAGAGCTCAGGAATGCTATAAGCGTGCGGAGGAGATCCGTCAGGAAGCACTGTATCAGGAGGCTCTCAGAAGCTTCCACAAGTGCAAGGACCACGTAGATTATCTTCGTACCAGATTGCTTTTTGAGACCATCTCCGGATACAAGGATGCTGACGGAAGAGCAAGAGAATGTGCTATCCTGGCTAAGCGTGTAAAGAAACAGCAACAGCAGGAGATCATCGATAAAGAGATCGAAGCCATCGAGAATAAGAAGGCTGAGGCCGAGAAGGTGGTTGAGCAGGCAAAGAAGAAGGAAGAAGAGGAAGATAAGCCCTCTATGGTCCTTCGGATCCTGGTCATCGTGATCGCTTTGGCTGCTATCGGAGGTCTCGGATTCTTCTTTAAGGATCAGATCATGAATGCAGTTTCGTATTATCAGGGACTTCTCGGATAAAAAGTGATTGATTTTTTAAAATACTTATGGTAATATGCTCTTTGTTGTATGCAAACAGATGTGCATATACCATTGGAAAATGATATCGCGAAAACCATCGGAGGTTTGAAATGGGAGTTTTAAAAATCGTCCTTACAGTTATATTTGTGATCCTGTCAGTGGTTCTGTCTGCCATTGTTCTTCTTCAGGAAGGAAAGCAGGCCGGACTCGGAACCATTCAGGGAGCTGCTGAGTCTTATTACGGAAAGAATAAAGGCCGTACCATGGAAGGCAAATTGGAGCTTGGCACAAAGATCGTTGCTGTTCTGTTCTTTGTGATCGCTGTATTGCTCAATTTGAATATCTATGGCTGATCTTTAAGACCGACTTTTTAGTTCCCCCGGCAGTAATTTGCCGGGGGTTTTCTGTAGGAGACGGAGCAT
>JAGACB010000072.1 GCA_017614345.1 Lachnospiraceae bacterium | reverse complement strand
GGGGCGGGCAGTGCCTACACGGAGATGACCGGCGTTGATGCCCTCAAGTACAATGACAATGCCACCGCAAAGCTTCTCTACACCGATGATCGTGAGAAACTGAAATGCGTTCAACTCCTGGGCAGCAATCCCACGGTTTTTGAGCGGGCGGCCAAATCAGACGCCCTTGCGAAGTTTGACATCATCGACATCAACATGGGCTGCCCCGTGCCGAATGTCATCAAGGCCGGCGAAGGCAGTGCGCTTCTCGAGGACATTCCCCGGGCTTCGAAGATCATTGAAGCCTGCAAGCGCAGCGGCAAGGTGGTGTCTGTCAAATGCCGCATAGGCATGAATCCCCGGAACATTGTCATTGAAGAGTTCGCACGCATGTGCGAAAGCTCCGGCGCCGATATGCTCACGGTACACGGTCGTACCCGGGACATGATGTACGACGGCGCTCCGCTCTACGAATACATCCGGCTCGCCAAAGAGTCCGTAAGCATCCCCGTTTTCGCCAACGGCGGCATTTTCTCGAAGGAAGATGCCCTCAAAATGATGGAGCTTACCGGCGCCGACGGCGTGATGCTGGCCCGCTACGGCTTCGAGAATCCGCTGATCTTTGCGGAGCTTACGGGGAAGAGTTTCTTTGCTACTGAAGCTTCAAACCATTTTCAGACTGCAGATCGTGAGCAGAAGGGATTGTTGGCTGAGTCTGAGAATCATCCTTCTGCCGGCCTGACCAAGTACACCCTCCTCATGGACCAACTTGATATCCTGGAGGGCCTCATGGCCACAGAGCCTTGCTTTGACGAGCTGTACGCCCTGTCCTACCTCAAGAAGCTTGCCTCCTATTTCATGAAGAAGCTTCCCGGGACCAAGCAGTACAAGCTGAAACTCTACAAGTGCGGAAACCTGGCGGAACTCAGGGAGGTTCTGGGGGAGATATTCGGGTGAGGAGATTGTTTGAGCCATACGAAGCCACCCTTTATGGATTGACAGCTTCTTAAAGTAAGTTCACAGGGCAAATGATTCCGGATTACAGCGATAAAAAAGAAATATCTGAAATCGCTGTATTAAACAGGCTGAATCCGCTACTTAAGAAGCTTTAATACAGCGATCATAGAAAGAAGCATAAAATCGCTGTGTCAGAAGTCCGGAGGCTACAATTTAAGAAGCTTTAATACAGCGATCATAGAAAAAATCCTAAAATCGCTGTGTCAGAAGTCCGGAGGCCACAATTTAAGAAACTTTTTTACAGCGGAAATAAAGAAATAGCCAAAATCGCTGTGTCACCGACTTTGGGCGGGCCATAAGAAGCTTTGTGACTACGGAAATGACCTGTCTAAGGAAAATCGTAGTCACAACAGCGGGAAGTTTGAAAAGAAATTTGTTGTGTGACTACGGAAATGGCTTGACTAAGGAAAATCGTAGTCACAACGGCGAGAAGCCGAAAATAGAAATTGTTGTGTGACTACGGAAACGGCCTGACCAAGGAAAATCGTAGTCGCAACAGTGAAGAGCCGGAAATTGATTTTGTTGTGTGACTACGAAAACGCCCTGACCAAGGAGAATCGTAGTCGCAACAGCGAGGAGCCGAAAAGAGAAATTGTTGTGTGACTACGGAAACGGCCAGACCGGGGAAAATCGTAGTCGCAACCGCGAGGAGCCGAAAAGAGAAATTGTTGTGTGACTACGGAAACGGCCTGACCGGGGAAAATCGTAGTCGCAACCGCGAGGAGCCGGAAAAACAAATTGATGTGTGACTACGGAAACGGCCTGACTAAAGAAAATCGTAGTCGCAGCGGCAGAGAGCCGGAATCAGAGTCAAAACTCCGACTACGGAGCTTGCCTAAAACGGGAAAATCCCCGTCACCAAAACAACAGCAGGTACAAATATGTTGATACAAGAGAAATTCGAGATCGAAAACGGAATACTGACGGCCTATCACGCCGACACTGCGCAGGAGATCACGATCCCCGAGGGTGTGTACACCATCGGCGAGGGCGTGTTCAAAGGCATGTCCTGGATCAGGCAGATCACGCTTCCGGCCGGTCTCAGGAAAATAGAACCGACCGCCTTCAAGGGTTGCCGGCAAATGAAGAAGATCATTTTCCCGGAGGGGCTGGAGGAGATCGGAGAATATGCGTTCCACAAGTGCCACGAGCTGGAGGAGGTGGTCCTGCCGGCGTCGCTGACCACGGTGGGGGACTGTGCTTTTTTGTACTGTGACGGTCTGAAGTGCGTGGTGGCGGAGGGACCGAAGCGGCTTGGGAAGGCGGCATTTTCCCATAATCTGAGCCTGCGGGAGATCTCGCTGAACGCCAACCTGGACGACTCGAACTTCTCGGAGGAGGTCTTCGAGGGCTGTGTGAACCTGAAAAGGATCACGCTGTCCGGCGAGGTTTTCGAGGTGGAGAATCTCATCGGCGCCATGGATTCGCACTCGGGCGAGCCGCGGATCATCAAGTCCATCGCCAAAAGCGTGTACCATTCCATGCAGATCGAGGACGGCGTCCTGAGCAAGTTCAGCATCAATCTGAAAAAAATCGTAGTCCCGAAGGGCATAACTGCCATCGGGAAGAGCTGCTTTTTTGATAAAAAGGGCGTCGTGAGCATTTCCCTGCCTGCGTCTTTAAAGGAGATCCGGGCAAATGCATTTCTCAATTGCATAGGCCTCACGGAGGTCACTTTTCAATCAGGCGAGGTGAGTCTTGACGACAAGGCTTTCCGGGGCTGCTGCAACCTGAAGAAGGTGAAGGTGGCGGGGGAGGAGTATCTGCTGGAAGAGATCGGTGTGGGGGCGGCCGGCTCAGACGAGCATCAGACGGAAGCTGGTCATCAGGCCGCATCTTCTATTACAAATGATACCGTTCCGGAGCTTGTCAGCCGTATCCGGGACCAGGTTCTCGGTGATTTTTACATCAGCGGGAAAATATTAGTGCGATACATGGGAAATGAAGAGCAGATCCGGATCCCGAAGGGCGTGGAGATCATCGGTGAGCGTTGCTTTTTCGGGAAGGAGCAACTGAGGACGGTGCTGTGTCCTGAGTCGCTGACGGAGATCCGCGAGCAGGCCTTTGCGGGCTGTGTGACCCTGCAGAATATAGTCCTTCCCGCCAATCTGAAAAGGGTGGAGCGGGAGGCTTTTGCCGAGTGCAAGAAGCTTCTGAAGTGTAATCTTCCTTTGACCACTGAATACATCGGCGAGTACGCTTTCCGGCGCTGCTTTTTGCTGAAGCCATTTGCCCCTTGGCCGGAAAATGCAACCATCCATCCGTACGCATTTTACCGTGCGCCGGAGTTAGCGGAGTATGGGCTGAAGAGGAATGATAATTCGACATATTGTGTTGATGAAAGAATAGAGCAGAGTAGTGCTTCTTCTGAGGAAGTTAAGGAGAACTTTACAAATAGTGCAGACGATCATGCATCATCAACGATAGAAGCAGACGGATCTTTTGTAACTGAGGCAAAAGTCATCCCTCCCTACGCCCATTCCCGTGAAAATAACATTCGTTCCCTGACCCTCTCGGATGTAGAGAGAATCGGAAAATATGCATTTTCCTCCTGTCCGGATCTGGAGGAGATCGAGATCGACTCGCCGGATTGTGTGATCGAGCAGAATGCATTTTCCACGTGTCCGAAGCTGAAGAGGGTTCGATTGAATGTAAAGTCGTTAGGGAAGGCGGCCTTTGCATATTGCAGAGAGCTGGCGGATGTAAGCCTGGCGGGGGTTTCGGAGCTGCCGGCGGAGTGTTTTGCCGGGTGCTATGGGCTGAAGAAGCTTGATATCGGAAAGAAGTTTGCCGCCATCGGCGACCGTTGTTTTGACGAATGTCTCCGCCTCGATGAGTTTGATTTTTCGGGGATCGGTGTGATCGGGGAGCGGGCCTTTGAGCGGTGCGACTCGCTGAAAAGTGTGAAGCTGGGCCGTGTAGAGTGCGGTTTTCATGCGTTTGCGGACTGTGCTTCTTTGGAAAATATCGAGATCACAAGGGACACTGTCCTGAAGAGCGGCGTGTTTATCGGCTGTACCCAGGTGAAGACGGTGACCTTTGACGGGCAGAGCTATGAGTTTTCGAGGTTTGCGGACAGTTTGAACCATACGGACAATCATTTGCCCATGGCTGTTCGCGAGATGATCGCTTCCGTTTATTTGTGCTTCGACATCCGCGAGAAGACCGTTCTTGCGGGCTATTCCCAGGATGCGACCCGGGTGACGGTACCTGCCGACATCACACAGATTGGGCAGGACGTGTTCCGGGATCACTCGCGGCTTGAAGAAATCCGGATTCCGGAGTCGGTGCGGCTGTTTGGAAGTCATGCATTTTCCATGACCGCATGGCTGGAGGGACGGCGTGCCGGGGGCGAGCTGGTGATCCAAAACGGTGTTCTCATCGACGGCGCCCTTTGCCGGGGAAATGTTATTCTCCCGGCGGAGGTACAGCGGGTGGCCAGCTGGTGCTTTGCGGGAAACACACAGATCACAGGGCTTGTGATCCCTTCTGAGAGATTGGTGATCGAGCATCTGGCGTTCCGCAACTGCCTGAATCTGAAACGGATCACGGATGCGGACGGGAAAGAGTATGTACTTAGAAGTGTGGAGGATCTACAGAAGAAAACATGCGGATCTGAAGGATCGGTTTGCTCTGAATCTGAAGAATCTGTTTGCCCTGAATCTAAAGAGTCTGTTTGTTCTGAATCTGAAGGATCAGCATATGATGAATCAGAAAAGCCTGCATTCCCGGAATTAATCCATAGGATCTTCTCCGAATGCATCAACTGCTTCAAACTCGACAATGAGTGTAATCTGATCGAAAGCACGGGGAATATCACGGCACTGACATTTCCCGAGGGCATCAGGGCTGTTGGGGACAATGTGTACAAGGACTGCCATCTGCTGGAGCGGATCGAGCTGTGCGCAAGTACGGTGGCCATTGGTAAATGTTCCTTTGAAAACAGTAAGTGGCTGAAGGTGGTTTCGAATGCCGGAGCGGTAAAGAGGATCGGGATGATGGCATTTTCCGGCTGTCAGTCGCTAGCGACGATTGACCTGTCGGATGCGCTGGAAGAACTGGGCAACCGGTGCTTTGAGCACTGCGGAAGCCTGACGGAAATATATCTTTCGGAGAACCTCACGCGGATTCCGGAGCGGGCATTTTTCAGGTGTAAGGCCCTGACGACGGTCAGGATCCCGCAGTCGGTGAAGGTGATCGAGGCGGAAGCATTTGCCTTCTGTGAGGGGCTTAAGGAGGTGTGGGTGCCCGAGGGGACGAGCATTTCCGAGGGTGCCTTCGCGTACTGCGACGGGGCTCTGATCCGGAGGTATTGAGGAGATAACATGAGATATCGTGAACTTGGACGGACCGGCCTCAGGGTTTCGGAGCTGGGGTTCGGCACCATTCCGATCCTGAGCGGGCATGTGCCGGTACTGCCGGAGTATTTCAGCCCGGACCGGGATACGGCGGTGGCCATTATGAAAAATGCCTTCGACCACGGCTGCAATTTTTATGACACGGCCATTCCGGAGGAGTACGGCGATGCGGAGATGAAGCTGGGGGCCTTTGTGAAGACGGTGGACCGAAGTAAGGTCATCATTTCCGACAAGGCCCGGTTTTACAGCGGCGCCGAGATCTACCGGGAGGTGCTGCGGTCTGTTCAGAACCTGGGCACCACGCCGGATGTCTATTTTGTTCATCAGGTCGATGACAGCAACGCCGATGAGGTTTTCGGGAAAAACGGTGCTCTTGAGGCACTTTACGATCTGAAAAGGGAGGGAAAGATCGGTTTTACCGGCATTGCCTCCCATTATTACAGCGTGCTGCACCGGGCGGCCTTAGACCCCAGAGTGGATGTGCTGCAGGGCAGCGGCAACATTCTGGAGCGGGGGATGCTGGATCGGATCCGGGAGGAGGCTGACTTTCGCGGCAAAGGATTTATCCTGAACAAAGTTTATGCAGCGGGGCTCCTCATCGGGCCGTTTTCCACCACAGAGCTCATCGGCGGCGTTCTGGAGTACCCATTTTCCTGCGCACTTCTCGGCATCGGGACCTTTGAGCAGGAGGAGGTTGCATTTGCCCGGGAGTATGAACCGGTGCATTTTGAGTTTGAGGAAGTTTTGGAGCGCCTTCGAAAGACATTTGCCCCCATTGGGTGTGACAGGTGTGAAAAATGTATTTGCCCGTACGGGCACGAGCTGCATACCAGTTTTCGGCAGTTCAATTACTACCATTTGGGGAAGGAATTCTGGGCAGTCAACAAGCTGTGGATGGATTTGGAGCGGACCTATGAGCACTGCCGTTCCTGCGAGGAGCAGCCTTGTATGCGGGATTGCCCCCGGGGGCTGCACATTCCGGAGGAGATCGAGCGGGTGCACAGGCTGATCATGCAGTATGGGAAGACGTGAAGGAAGGATTTGATATGGATCAGAAGAAGATCGGGGAGTTCCTGCGGGAGCTCCGGAAGGAAAAAGGGCTGACTCAGGAGCAACTTGCCGAGCAGTTTAATGTGTCCGGGAGAACGGTTTCCAGATGGGAGACTGGATCCAATATGCCGGACATCAGCATTATCCCGGAGATGGCGGATTTTTACGGAGTGGACATCCGCGAGATCATTGAGGGAGAGCGGAGGCCGGCGGAGGCAACGGAGGCTGCGCCCGAGGACGATGTCACCAAGGTGATCGAGTATGCCGGTGAGGAGAGTTCGCATCTGGCGCGGAAGGTTATGTGGGCCTCCGTGGTGGGAATGATCTGCCTCATGTGTTATGTTCTGCTCAGCAGAGGTCTCTTTCCTCAGAGCATTTTGCGAAGTCTGATCGAAGCGATCCTTCTCTTTTTTGTCTACGGATCCATCGGTTACAGCATCTCCTTCACCAGCGGAAGGCTGGAGAAAAAACTCGAAAAACGAAAAGGATTGTCTCCAAAAAGAATTATTCTTTTCGTACTGATGGGACTCGGTGCGTTTGTGATTTTGGTCTGTGTGGCGGCTGCACTCCTGGTTGCTCCTGTTTGAATATAATAAACACTTAATGATAGAAACTGCCAGTATTTATGCGATTTTCAGAACCGGACACTCATGTCCGGTTCTCTTTTTTACGGATTCTCATTTCGTGTCGTGTTCTTTTTTGACGAAATGTGCTACCTTTCGAAGTGTCATCGGACAGAACCGGTCCGGGACGGATTTTGAAAAATATTTAAACGAAAGGTAAAACAAAAATGAGAACACAAGAACTGAAAAAGACAAACATTTCGGAAGTGATTTCCGACACCAAGACCAGCAGAAAGACCGTTACTAAAATCGAAAAGAATCGAAGAAATACTTCGGTACTGATCTTCAACATCATGGTGACGGTAGTCATTTTCCTGATCGTAAAATTCCCCGGGGAGTTCCTCAGAAGAGAGCTGCTGGAGTCGAGCGGATTATCCTATATTAAGGTGATGTTCCTCATTGAGACCATGGCGGGGCTGCTTGGGGTAGGCGGTCTGTTTCTGGTTAAGAAGCAGGGGACGCTGGCATTTTCCGCGAAGGGGATCCTGAAGGGAGTGGCGACCGGTTCGCTGATGTTGGGGCTGAGCAGCCTGCTCCTTTTGACGTTCCTGTTCAATCACGATCCCTTCACGGTGTCCGGCCTCGACATGGTGCTGTATGCGATCTTTCTGGTGATGATCGGTGTGTACGAAGAGTCCCTGTTCCGCGGGATTTTGCAGAATGCGTTTCATGAATATTTCGGCGAGGATTCCGGGAAAAATATCGTAACCGCCATCGTTTGTGCCTCTGTTGTGTTCGGCCTGTTTCATCTTTTCAATCTGTTTTCCGGTGCGGGACTTCTGCAGGTGGTCATTCAGGCTCTGTCTGCCATCGGCGGCGGAATGATCTTCGGCGTGATCTACTGCAACAGCCGGAAAAATCTCTGGCTCTGCGCCCTGATCCACGGCTTTTGTGATGGCTGCTCCTTCCTCCACGGTGGCATTTTCAGCGGCCGCACAGTGGTCGATTCGATCAATGATTTTTCGATCAAAAATGTGGCGACGATTGTGATCTATCTGGTGATCGCCATTTGCCTGATGATGACGATTAAGACGGAGAAGGCGGAATGAATCCACACTACAGCCGGCCAATCCCCCGCCCGGCTGTAGTTTTTTCGTGTACACCCGCTCGAAACTGTGGTATATTATTTCAAAACCATTTGTCCCTTTGGAGGAATTATTTGCCATGACCGGGAAACGAGTCAACAACGAAGAAACCATGAAGGCAGATATCAAGTCGCTGAAGAAACTTTTGATTGCAGATGCCATTGCGTTTAGCGTGAGCCTGGTGGTCATCCTGTGTACCACACTGGTCCTGAAGAAACCGGATATATC
>JAGACB010000071.1 GCA_017614345.1 Lachnospiraceae bacterium | reverse complement strand
CTGCCGCAGGATTTCCAGCTTCTTGTCCTGCTCCTGCATATCCTCCACCGTCATTTCCTGAATATCATGGCCTTCAAGAATACGCCGTAGTTCCTCCCAAAGCTGCAAAAACTCCGGGTCTTTCTTATCCTGATTGCGGCCAAATTCCCCAATGGTCTGACGCCCATTGTGGAGCGGATCCACGAGCGGGGCATGATGGCCGGCATTTGGCTGGCGCCCCTGGTGGCGGAGACAAAGTCCCGGGTCTTCCGGGAACACCCCGACTGGTTTGCCAAGGCAGCTGACGGCTCCTTCCTTTACGGCGGCTCCAACTGGAGCTCCTTTGTGCCCTTTGACTTAAATCATCCGGAGGCGGAGGCCTACGTCAGACGGTGCCCGAGGGCCCACAGGGAAATGGGCTTCGATTTCTTTAAGCTTGATTTTCTCTACGCCGTGAACCTGTGCCCCATGGCCGGAATGACCCGGAGTGAGACGGCGGAGCATGCCTATTCCATTCTCCGGGAGGAACTGGAGGGACGCCTCATCCTGGGTTGCGGTGCAACCCTGTCAAATGCCTTTGAACGCTTTGATTACTGCCGGATCGGTCCGGACGTGTCACTCACCTTTGACGATGTCTTCTACATGCGCCTGTTCCATCCCGAACGGGTCTCCACAAAGGTGACCCTGCAGAACACCATTTTCCGGAGCTGCCTGGACGGCCGCGTGTTCCTAAACGACCCGGACGTGTTTCTGCTTCGGGACAATAACATGAAGCTTTCCGTTCCCCGCCGCACGGCCCTCACCAAGATGAACGCCCTGTTCGGCTCCCTCCTCATGACCTCCGACAAGGTAAATGAGTACGACCCCGCCAAAAAGGCCGTCTTAGAGGACGCCCTGGCCATCTTCCGCCGGGCTGTCCGCACCGGCTTTACTGCAGAGGGCGACCGAGTGACGGCCCACTTTGAACTGGACGGAAAGAAGAGAACATTTTCCTACGACCCGAAACGGGGCGTGCTGGAAGAGCGATAATGTGTTTTTGGGGACGGTTCCATTTGACACAATTTGAGATGACAAAGAACCGTCCCCTTGTCATCTGAAAGGAGTAAACCTATGGATAAAATACAGATCAAAGACAGATCCGCCGTGATCTTCGGCAATCCCATCGACAGTGCTACGCTTGCGAAGGCCGAAAAGCAGAAGAAAAAGTTTCTGGCAAAATACGGCGATGACTCCGATACACAATATCAATATGACTTTGAAGAAGTGCCGGCTCTGGGCGGGATCGGCATCCGCAAGCTGGTGCTTAAAACGAATGCAGGAACCGAAGCTGCAGCAAGCGGAAGCGGTGCATCTGCCGGCTCGGACCAGTCAAATGGAGCCGTAAACAGTGCCTCCCCCTTCCGTGACAACCCCCTGGTAGTCGGCAATATCCGCATGGGCTTCGGCCATTACCGCATCAGCATCGCCATGGCTTCCTGCGCCCGGGCTCTGGGCTACACCCCCTACTGGCTTGATCTGGCGGGGTTTGACGCCACCGGCTCCAAGATGATCCGCGAGCAGAACGATCTGTACTCCAAGGCTTCCCGGATCTCCCAGACCTCCCGCCTGTTCAATCATTTTGTGTGGGAGCCTCTTAACAAAGAGGGCTTCCGGAAGCTTACCTACAACGCCGGAGACCAGAAAAATGCAGAGCTTCTGGTGCCTCTCCTTGCGCCCCTTCCGAAGGACATTCCCTACATTGCGACCCATGTCTGGCCCAGCCAGGCCGCTGTCCACGCAGGCCTGACCCACGTGGTAAATGCCATCCCCGACAACTGGCCCATGGCCCTTCATTTGTCAGAGGGAGCGATCCATACGGTGCAGACACCATTTGCCTATTTCGGGTACAAAATGATGAACGGCTTTGCAAAGACGCCGCTTAAGGGAATTCCGGAAAATGACCTCAAAATGGTTGGTCGTTTCGTGGATCACGAGCTGCTGGTGAATCTGGAGGAGGACAATGCTCTCCGCATCCGCAGGGCCGAAACCGGTGCTCCCATGCGGTTTCTCATGACTGTGGGCGGGGCCGGAGCGGGATTTGCCCAGTTTAAGTCCATGCTGCTCCACCTTCTTCCTTACGTGAAGAGCGGCAAGGCAACGGTGTTCATCAACTTCGGAGACCACAGGGATGTTTACGACAAGATCCGCCCCATCCTGACAGATGTACCGGTCCGGGAGTTTGCGGATGATTACGACAACCTGGTGAGCTACGTAAAGGAACTTCGCACCACAGAGGCTTCCGGCGTGACCATCATCTGCGATCCGGATATATTCAAGGCGGTCTACGCCACCAACCTGCTGATGCCGGAGAGCGATGTTCTCATCACCAAGCCCAGCGAGCTGGCTTATTATCCCATCCCCAAGATGTTTATGAAGCATATCGGCGGCCATGAGGTTTACGGCGCCATCTGCTCCCGTGAGGCCGGCGACGGCACCTTCGAATGCGACACCGAAAAGTCCGCCAACGAAATGATCGACCGCCTCCTCTCCGACAAAGAACTGTTCATCCACCTGTGCCACCGCATCAACGCCATGAAGGCCGCCGGCGAATACAACGGCGCCTACGAATGCGTGAAGCTTGCAGCCGGCAAAGCGTGAAAATGTGTTTTTGGGGACGGTTCTGATTGACACGTTTTTGTGTTTTTGGGGACGGTTCTGATTGACACAATTTTCAATTCGCAACTGAATTTTTACCATTCGCAACAGATTCACTTCCTGCCCGGTTTCTTTGATGTATGATCGGCTCATCAAAGAAATACAGCAAGGCTGCACCGAAAACAGCAGCCGAAGCTGAAATAAAAATACAAACCGCAGGAGGATTTGACTATGAGTTACGTAAAAGGATGCAGTGAATATTGTTTGACCACCCGTATGATGAAGAAGATCGCAGAACACAAGCTGGAGATGTCTGAGGAGCTCTCGAAGCTGATCTCGATTGATGAACTGCAACAGTACTTCGATGAAGTGACCGCAGACTTCGTCAATGCAGAAGGTAAGGTTGAAAAGGGACGTCAGTCCGGCCTCATCTACTGTATGCTGAAGAAAATGGACAAGACCAATCAGCTGATCGGTGTTGTGATAGTCCGCCGTGTTCCCGGCAAGATCGATGAGAATCTCACAGGCCTTAAGCGCATCTTCGCCGACAGCCGCGACACTTATGTGACCGAAAAGAAGTTCTTCGATCCCCGCTTCACCGAGGAAGAGATCTACATGGGCGAGATCATTTTGAACCACTTCAAGGATGCCATCGGCTTTGGCCAGGTGTACCGCGCAGAATACTTCGACAAGCTGGTTTGCCGCAAGGACGATGTCTCCGTTGCAGGCCTGAACCTCGGCAGAGCAGGCTTCTCCATCTCCATGTTCATTATGTGGAGCCTGATATTCCACAACTGGGGCATTGGCCTTCTCTTTGCCCTTTGCTTCTCCACCGGCTTCGTGATCGTCACCTCCAAGGCGGTCTCCAACGAAAATAACTTCGAAACCCCGGCACCTCAGCTTACCTGAGATACTTTTTCAGGTTAAGGGAAAATGACTACGAAAACGCCGTCAGAGCAAGTTTCCGTAGTCATTCACTTAAGTTACTTTCTCAGACGTGGAGGATATGACTACGGAATAGCCTCAAAAGCAAGTTTCCGTAGTCGCTCCCTCAAGTTGCTTTCTCAGACGTAGAGGAAAAGACTACGGAAGAGCCTCAAAAGCAAGTTTCCGTAGTCGCTCCCTCAAGTTGCTTTCTCAGACGTGGAGGATATGACTACGGAATAGCCTCAGAGGCAAGTTTCCGTAGTCATTCACATAAGTTACTTTTTCAGACGTAGAGGATATGACTACGGAATAGCTTCAGTGGCAGATTTCCGTAGTCATTCACATAAGTTGATTTTCAGAACGTAGAGGATATGACTACGGAAAGACTATAAAAGTAAGTTTCCGTAGTCATTACATCCCGGACTTTGCTCATCAAGCGAAGTCCGGGATGTTGTACTTTCACAAACCTGTAAAACTGTGATATAATCCAAATGGATCATTCCACGAAGTACTAAAGTAACATCAACTTTCGTGAAAGGAGGCTGACCATGCAAAAGAAAACCAAAACTACTGTGATCATAGCAGTTTCCGTCACTCTGGCAGCACTCATCAGTGTGGCTGCAGTAGTATGCTGTCAAAAGGCCGGGCTTCTTTCAAGGGGCGGGACCGGAAGTGGCCAAGGCGGCTCCGGCAACACCCCGGGCAGCACCGGGATAACAAAAGATATTCTTCTGCGGGAGCGGGAGAAGATCAAGGAAGCGGAGCCTTACGACCAGACGGTTTATTCGATTTCCGGGTGGGAAATCAGCCAGCCGGAGCCTACACCGGAGGAACTGGCCGGCCAGGGAGATGAGACTCCGGGAAGATGGGATGTACTGCCCATCGGAACCTATTTCCGACCTGATTATGAGACGAAAGATGTGGGTGGAAAATCGGTCCTCGAGAAGAGCAACCTGGAATGCTATCATGACGGGGAACTCAAGTGGACGGCAGGGGTGACGGATTTTATTCCGTTTAGTTATGCGGATTATCCCGAAGGCATTGCCGCCTGGGGGACTGATTATGAGTCCATGTTCGGGCAAAATCACTATTCATGGTTTGCAATCATGGACCATGACGGTCATGTGAAATGGCAGAAGAAGCTGGATCTCGGATATAGCATTGAACAGGCACATATGGTTGTGAGCGGAGGAGACGGCACCTGGGCGGTGTTCGGAATGTGCTCCAAGCTGCGGGGGCCCACT
>JAGACB010000013.1 GCA_017614345.1 Lachnospiraceae bacterium | reverse complement strand
TTATGCGAAACTGCGAACGATAATGTTAAAGTCAGCTTTGAACATCAGGCTTATATCTGGGCAGATGAGGAGAAGTGTAGGGCGCTTCTGCCGAAAGCAATCATCAGTGATTTTGAAAAGAATCATGTTTTTGATATTTTACATAAATAATCCAAAATGTTCTTGCTTATTGTTTTGTTTGCAGCATGGAACAGAAAGTGGTAAAAAGCATGGATTATAAAAATCATTTCGTGGTTGTCAGCAATGTTGACGACCACGGAGTTTTTTTGTTGAAACCGGCCGGATCTTAGTATAGAATTATTTTGTACAGGCGTTAGAGGAGGACTGATGGGTGAACCGGTATGACGAATATAAGGATCAATGGAGGGCAATGAACATTTGAAGTATGATAATATAACCGAAGCTGTATTCCTGAGACGTCCGAACCGTTTCATTGCTGAGGTGGAGATCGACGGGCATAAGGAAACTGTTCATGTGAAGAATACGGGAGGATGTAAGGAATTACTGATCCCCGGATGCGAGGTGTGGCTGACAGCACCGGGAACTCCGGATAGAAAAACAAAGTACGATCTGGTGGCGGTCAGAAAAGAGACCGGGATCCTGTTCAATATCGACAGCCAGGCTCCGAACAAGGTTGTGAAGGAATGGTTGGACGGACAGGGCTACGATCGGGTGATTCCGGAGTATACATACGGCGATTCGCGTATCGACTTCTATATGGAGAGCGGAGATCAGAAGTTTCTTATGGAGGTCAAAGGATGTACCTTGGAGTTTGACGGCATAGGCTATTTTCCTGATGCACCGACAGAGCGTGGAGTAAAGCATATACGGGAGCTGATGAAGGCGAAGGAAGCCGGATATCATGCCATCCTTGCTTTTGTGATACAGATGGACGGTGTTACGGAGGTCAGACCCAATAAGGACACAGATCCGGAGTTTGCGAAGGCGATCAGTGAGGCCAAAAAGGCAGGTGTGGAAATGCTGTTTCTGACCTGTCATGTGGAGCCGGATGAACTGGTGATCAATTACCGCCGAAATGGTAGGAACGAAGATATGGCCAAGGTTGAAGAGTGTATTAAGGCATTACTGTAAGGAATGAAAAGGATCGTTTATCAGTTTGATAAGCGGTCCTTTATGGTTTTATTTACTTTGATTTACTTCTATAGTTGAATATCCTCACGAAAAGTGATACATTTTTCTTAAATTATCACGGGAGGGCGGGAAAATGTTAGTAGAAAACGGTGAGTGGATCATGCAGGGCTTAAGCCGCAGGGATCCGAAGTGTATACGTACTCCGCAGGCGCTGGAACGGTATGTGCAGGAGGTGGGATTTCTTCCGCTTTTTTCCAACAGGGTTCCGGGCTTTTCCGTGGAGGAGCATACAGCGGCCGAAGGCTGGTGGAGCGGGGAGAAAGAAGATCCCTGGAGCTGGCGGGAGGAACTGACAAGAGAAGGAAAAGTCCTCTACGGCAAGTTTTTCGGGAAAAAGGCCGGTTATGTGTCGGCGGAGTGGTTTCCGGCATTTGCCAACCTGCGTCGTGACGGTTACGATTTTGATGCTCTCTGGGACGATGAGAAGGCTTCCCGCAGACAGAAGAAGATCATGGATCTCTTTGGAGAGGATACGGAGATGTTTTCCTTTGAGGTGAAGGAGGCGGCCGGGTTCGGAAAAGGCGGAGAGAAGAACTTTGAAGGCGTGATCACGGAGCTTCAGATGATGTCGTACCTCTGCGTCAGGGATTTCCGCCAGAAAAAGAACCGGCAGGGACAGGCCTATGGATGGGCTGTTGCGGTGTATACCAAGCCGGAGCATCTGATCGGGTATGATCATGTCAGCTCCTGCTACAAAGAAACCAGGGAGGAGTCAGAGGCCCGGATCATAGAGCACCTGAAGAAGTGCTTCGGGGCAGAAGCGGAGCGTGAGCTGAAACGTATCATCGGTTGAATTATCCCACACCGTATGGTATGATAATAAGTGATTTTTGAAGGGAGGGGTTCGTATGCTTTCGTTTAAGTGTAAAAACTGCGGCGCGGAAATGTCCGTGGATGTTTCCGGTAACCTGTTCTGCGAGTATTGCGGGACCAAGGCCGCTTTCAGTGACAAAGAACTTCTGCAGTATCGTGATTTCAGAAAGCGGATGCTGGAGTATTTAAGAAGCAGCCGTGAGGTTCGTGAGAACCGGGAAAGTAAGGATGATTATCTCTGGTCCATGGCTGAGCCTGCATTTTTCAAGACCAAAGAGGGTCAGGAGATCCGCATCAATCATATCTATACCTCCTCCGAGCCGGGGATCACAATGTATCTGGCGAGAGAGGCCGTCTTGTATCACTACACTTCGGGACACTTGCTCGATGCTCAGAAATCAGAGAGTATGGTGCGTCAGATGAATTTCCCTGAGGCGGATGTCAGAAACCTGAGAGGTGTGGTTCCGGAATTCCTGAGCAAATATGAACTGGATGACGGTTCCGTTCTGCTCCCCATTCGCAGACCGCAGGATGTATTTCCCCTGGCTATGTTCAGCTGCTTAGATCCCCGCGACGTAGCGTGGATCATCTCCAGAATGGAAAATATCTGCTGCCTTCTGGAATACAGCAATATGGGCCACGGCGGCATCGACACGGAGCACTTCTTCATCAATCCGTTTACCCACCAGGGAATGCTTTACGGCGGCTGGCATCTGGCCGGCAGGAAAGCGGTAAAGCCGGATCTTGTTGCGATCCGTACTACGGCGAAAAAACTTCTGGGACAGAATCCCGAGGGAATGAATGAACCCTTTGAGAAGTTCCTGAACACGGATCCTGCAGACAGCGCCTTCGATGATTTTGCACGCTGGGATCAGGTGATCGAAACAGGCTTCGGCGGAAGAAGGTTCCATGATATGGAAGTGAAGCTTTGATGTGAAGGAACAGATCTGATCATAATATCTGATTTGATCAGTATAACAGATTTGATCTACATAACGGAATAGGTAAAAATCATCTGTTATTCAATTAGGTAAGAACAGAAAAAGACCTGTATAATATGTAAAACACAAAATATATATGATTCTGAATTACATAACAAATGAAATCTGACAGCACAGATCAGATTTAACATAATCAACAGAGAAGGAGATTATATTATGGGATACGGTAGTTACAACGCAAGAGACTGGAGCAAACTGAAGCAAAGCAAAAACATTTCTGCTACTTCTTCGGAAAATGAGATCTTTGTCAGAAATGAGATCAATCCGAAGTTTGATCCGAAGTTCATCAACACCAGAGAGGCGAGAGATTCTGAGGATCATCCGAACTCCACGCCCATTATCATTGGACTGGATGTAACTGCATCCATGGGTTATCTGGCCCGGGAGATCGCTTCCACTGCGTTAAATGAGACCATGATGAAGCTTTATTCCACTAAGGCGATCGAGGATCCTGCCCTGATGTTTGCGGCATACGGAGATTATTCCGATGTGTCACCTCTTCAGGTTACTCAGTTCGAGTCCGACATCCGTGTTGCGGAACAGCTCATGGACCTGTGGCTTGAATTCGGCGGTTACGGAATGGTGGTTCCGGAGCTTTTGTGGTATTTCGCTGCAAAGCATACTACCCTTGATGCATATGAGAAACGTAAGAAGAAGGGCTTCCTGTTCACCATCGGTGATGATGCAGATCTGAGACCTATAGATGATCTGAAAAAGACCTGGGACAATGCACTGAGCTATGAGAAGATGAAAGAGGTCTTCGGCGAGGATGTTCCCAAAAGTATGACACTTCAGAAGATCGTGAAGGAAGCTTCCGAGAAATTTGAGATCTTCCATATTTCGATCCCTGAGCGCGGCAGTAGTGATCCTCTGGAATTTTTTGAAAGTGTGATCCCGGGACGTGTGTTCACTCTGAAGGGCAATGAATATCAGATGTTACCTGAAATTCTTATCAGTATCATGCAGGTGACAAATGGTGCCGACAAGGAAACAGTGATCAATTCCTGGGATGAGATGAAGCGTGCAACCGTAAAGAGAATCCTTCAGCAGCTTCCTCAAAAAGGCCAGAAGGGAATCGTATTTTGACGCCCCTGATCAGGGTCGTGATCGGAAAAAACTTCGGTGATGAAGGAAAGGGACTTGCGGTAGATCATTTTTCCGCAGACTGTCCAGAAAAAACACTTGTTATCCGTCATAACGGCGGAGCACAATCAGGACATACCGTAGAAATCAGAGACGAGGACAGCATGAAAAGATTTATTTTTCATGAGCTGTCCTCGGGTTCTTTCCGACACGCGGATACTTACTGGGCAGAGACATTTTTCCCGGATCTTTACAAGCTTTCCGACGAACTGGAGGACTTTCAAAAGGTTGCCGGCTTCACCCCCGAGATCTACTGTGATGAGCATGGAACCCCCGTTCTGTTCGACGATGTGCTCCAGAACATGCTCCTGGAAGTCTGCCGGGGGTCAGGGCGACACGGAAGCTGCGGAATGGGCATTAATGAAGCCGATCTTCGTAAAAAGGCCGGCTTTGGTTTGACCTTCGGTGAGATCTGTCAAATGAACGCTGAGGCTTTGACGGAGCGGCTTTTCGAGATCCGGAAAGAGTACGGAAAGACTCGTGTTATCGAGATCCTGAAGGAGACAGGGGTCACTTATGAGGCTCTGAAAGGTGATCAAACTCTTTCGAAGTTGAAGAGTGGTGAGCAGAGTGAAAACGATCTTGATCTTCGATCTGAACAATCTGAACAGCTCAGTGATGAGGAGATCGGCAACATTTGGAAATACCTGGATCTCCTGGAAAATGAAGAACTGATCCGGAACGAAGCTGAACTGATGCTTGATAATGCGAAGCTCATTCATGTGGTTTCGCATCCCTCCGAATTGCTTCAAAGATACGATCAGGTGATCTTTGAAACCGGTCAGGGACTTCTCTTAGACTCCGAGTATCTGACTTTCGCACCGCATCTGACCGCTTCCCGGACAGGTCTGACCAACCCTTTGAAGCTCCTTGCTTCCTGGGGCATGGTTCCGGACGAGGTGATCTATGTGACAAGAAGCTATGTGACCCGCCACGGTGCCGGACCGCTTCCCTACGAAACACCCAAGGAAGCTCTGGGGATCACAGAAACGGACCTCACCAACTTGGAGAATGAATGGCAGGGCCGGATCCGTTACGCAACTCACGGAACCCCGGAGGAATTCATTTCCCCGGTGCTTCAGGACCTGAACATGAGCGAAGGACAGGGAGAACGGCCGGTGAAGAATATTTCCCTGTTTGTGACTCACCTGAATGAAACGGACGGGAAGCTTCTTATGAAGGCGGAGGGAGCGGAGACGATTTCTGAGGCGAATAGGGAAATCTGTGGAGCTGAGCCGGAACTTTTCTGTTTGACACCGGAGCCTTTCTGTGTGACGCCGGAGGAACTGGCGAAGGAAAGCCGTTTTCGCTCGATATTCACCGGAATGTACCTTTCCGACGGGAAGGATCAAGCGGATACAAAGTACCAGGCAATTGAATAAGAATTTCATTATACCCATTATACCCTTGACATCAATCTGAATCAGAGAGTATAATGGGTATAACATTTAAAGAAAAACGGTTACCCTGAATGAAATGAGAAATGATCATGCTGTGCGGGTCAGTACAGGGGCAGCCGGGAAAGGAGCCGATATGAGAAAAAGTGATCTGA
>JAGACB010000070.1 GCA_017614345.1 Lachnospiraceae bacterium | reverse complement strand
TTCACTTGTGGGATGTAATCTTTCCCGTCGTATATATCCATAAACCACCTTTAGACCGAATCCCTTAGTATGTTTAATTAAAAGATAAATCTCTACCCCAACTTCAAATCAGCATCCTTTCCGTCCGCTCTTGTGATTTTCGATGGTAAGCGCCTAATTTTTTGGCGGTAGCAATAAAACACCCCGGGTCTTGCGACCCGGAGCTCCTTGACAATTCACATATGACTTTACATTGCGGCAAACAGCGACCTTTGGTATTCGATCTTCATCTGCTCCAAGGCTTCCTGACATTCCGGATTCCAGGGACAGAGTTTTTCGAGCTCTTCATCGCTGGTATCCTTGGTAGGTGTCTTGAGCAGCAGATACTTCAGATACAGGTAAACATCTACACCATTAGCCTTTGCAGTCTCGACGATCGAGTACACATTCGCACTTGCAGTTGCTCCTTCCGGAGTATCGGAGAACATCCAGTTCTTCCGGCCGGTCACAAAGGCCTTACAGCTCCGTTCGCTGGTGTTGTTGTGGAAGCTGCATCCGCCATCCTCGAGATAGGTTTCAAGGAACGGCTTACGATTCCTGATGTAGACCAGGGCTTTATCCATTCTTGAACCTCTGGTGGCAGTCTGTGAATCGAGCCATTTCCAGAAGGCATCCAGTACCGGTTTCTCTTTTTCGAGACGGAACTTTTTGACGGCATCAAAAGATACGCCCTTCTTCTCATGGATCTTGTGTTCCAGTTCGAAGAGCTTATCGATATACACCAATCCCTGCACTGCCGGAAGGTTGCAGTCGTATTCGGAGCCTTTGGGGATGGCATCCAGCAGATACCTCCTCACATGGGCCCAGCAGGATGTCCGCCTGCAATCCTTTAGCTTGTTATAACCGCCATACCCGTCTGTCATCAGGTATCCGCGGAAGCCTTCAAGGAATTCCTTGGCGGTTTCGCCCGCCCGGGTCGGCGAGTAATGAAACAGCACGATCTGGTGGCTGTCATACTCTCCGGAGCGGAAGACCCACATGTAGGACTGTGTTTCGGGGCGCCTGCCCGGTTCCTTGAGGACCTGCACCGGGGTTTCGTCCGCCATGGCATACATTCCTGCGATCAGTCGCCTTCGGTAGTACCCGCAGAGTGGAGCAAAGAATTCGTCAGAGTTCTTTATGATCCAGCTCCCCAGGGTCTCCCTGCCGATCTCGACTCCGTACTGAAGCTTGAAGTCCCGTTCCTGCCGGTAAAGCGGAAGGGCATTGACGTATTTCTGGTACATCACCCAGGCGACGGTTCCAGCGGAAGCCATCCCGTGAAGCATATGCGGCTTCCCGTCACGGCCCTTGATGATCCTGGGAACCTCCGCTTCGACCTTGCATTTCGGGCAGCCGTAGTTCACGCTGTAATACTCGATGATCTTGATGCTGGGCTTTATGATCTCGATCTCACGGCGGACGAACTCCTCGCCGATCCGGGTCATCTCGGTACCGCAGACATCACAGATGCGTTCTTCTTCCGGGACATCAAGATAGACCTTCTGGACCGGAAGGTCTGCAAACTTATCCTTTGTAGCGCCTTTCTTCTTGCGCTGATGAGCAGCGACCGTGCTGAACTCCTCCTCGGCCTTTGTGTCGGCCTTGGGAGCTTCGACTTCAGCTTCATCAAAGAGGCTGAATTGTCCTTCGATCTCAGGATGTTTCTCTCTGGACCTGCCAAAGAGCTTCTTGGTGAGGTAGTCTATCTGCTCCTGCAGGACCTTTTCTCTCTCAAGGTGCTCCTGCTCGCGCTGGTTCGCCTCCCTGATCATGGCGTTCAGGTTCCCGATGGTCGTATTCAGTTCTTTAATGGTATCCTTCAGCTCCATGAGCTGCCGGTCCCTGGAATCCTTTGCCATGTGGCCCTCCGATTTCTGATACTTTAATTTTACCAGATTTCAAGCGGGTTTTATATTGGCAAAACGCCGAAATGCAGGAAAAACAGGGCCTTTCATTGCCTCATACAAAGCGTCCGGAAAAAAGTGCACAAACGCGAAAACACAGGATCTCACGATGTCCTGATGGCTTTGGGCTGCTCTATATCGATGCCTGAGAGAAGCCAGTCAAACTCGCGCCAGGTCAGGTTTCTTACCTCATCGTGCGACCTTGGCCAGCGGTATCTTCCTTCGGCGACGGACAACCGTTTGTAGATGAGGACAAAACCGTCCGGCTCCCACATCAGGATCTTGATCCGGTCACAACGCCTTCCGCAAAACAGGAAGAGGGAGCTCCTCTTGGGATCCATGTGGAGCTTGTCGCTGACGATCGCGCACAGTCCGTCGATGGACTTCCTCATGTCGGTATAGCCACAGACGATGTAGATCTCATCTGCGACCGTGATATCGCCGATCATGAGAAGCTCCTGATCAGTGAAAGGACTTTGGAGACCAGGACCGGATCCGCATCATTGCAAAGGGATACCGTGTATCCGCCAAAGCTGATCTCTATCATATGTGAATTGTCAAGGAACGGTTTGTTCCCGGGAAATCCGGGAACCATATCTCCGGGCAGATCCTTTTCGGGAATGATCCCGACCTTTACCACCTCCTGTTTGGGAGCAGTCAGGTCATGAACCTTCTCGGGCTGGATCCTTTCCGGGACACTACATGCTTTTCTGCGGAGCCTTTTGAGGGCGGAATACATGGTCTCGCGGTTGATGCCGTTTTCAAGGCACCACTGGGCATCGGTCATTCCGCTACAGCGGCATTCCTGAATGATGGATTGCCATTCACTTAAAGTCCGTCGGCGTGCTGTTGGATCTGACATAAGCATTCCTTTCCGTGTGACAGTAAAATGCGTCTACTGGTTCAAAAGATGAACCGGAAGTCACACCAAAATGTGGTTTATGGTTCAGATCCATTATGCGGCCTTGGACGGCCGATTTATACACGCCAACTTTTTAGGCGCTTACTGTTCAACTATTTCATATGAATACTTTAATGATATTATAGCAACTGCGTCTCAGAAAAATCAAGTAAAAAAGGCTTCCGGAGAAATCTCCGGAAGCCTTGATTTTACTGGGTTTTATTGAATTATTCAATAATGTTAACAACCTTACCT
>JAGACB010000012.1 GCA_017614345.1 Lachnospiraceae bacterium | reverse complement strand
CGTTCCGGATCTGCTGATCTAACTCTCGTGAATAATGGATTTCCGCACTTCCGGACTCTGCATTTTCAGCAGCATCTTCCTCATCCGTAGAATCCAGCATCCTCTCATACTCATCATAGGTGGTGATGCCGTTTTCCGCCGCTGCAGGTACATTTTTCAGGGCCTCTGAAAAATGTTCTTTTTCCCGGGAAAGCTGCGTGAGTAACCCTTTATATTCCTGTTCGTCAATGGTGCTTCCGTACTCTTTGAACCACCCCTTGGCCAGCTTGAATTCCTCCTCGGCAATGGGGCCGTTGGCGAAATATTCGATAAAAAAGCCCGAGAACAGGGCATAATAAACCAGAGTGAAGAGAAGCAGGATCACGATGATCACCGGATCCCAGATCTTCTTCAGTTCCTGAAACATTAAATTCATCTATATCACATCCCTTCTTTGCAGAACCTTTAAGGCAATGGCGGCAAGGGCCGCAAACAGCACCAGTGAAAATGCCATGCCCTTTACTTCAAACCAGAGGCAGGGAGCATTGATCCCTCCTTCGGTAAACCAGACCGGTTCGGCCAGCCAGATATTGACCGGCTGAAACATGGAGATCAGATAAGCCGTCCAGAGCTTTGTACCGGCCAGCATGGTGGTGACAAACCGGCAAAGGACCGGCAGGAGCAGCACGCCAAGCCCCGCCACATAGGTGTTCCGGACTAAAAGCCCCACCACCGCAGCAAACAGCACGGCAACCACCACCAGCACCAGGCTGAGGCCCAGGGCTGCAAAAAGATATTCCTTTACGGTAAAGTCCGCCACCGTGATAAAGGGCTTCTGCATCAGCAGGTCCTTCACGGTATTGAACTGACTGGACACCCGGGCATCCCACATGCCTGAAAAATCCCAGTGCGCAAAATAGATCGCAAGAGACAGCCCCGCCAGAACCACATAGATCAAGACGGAGGAGATCAGAGACACAAGGACCTTGTAGAAGAACATTTTCCTTCCGGTCCTGGTCCCGAGGAAATACTGCTCGGTCCGCATCATCTTCTCATAGCCTAGAAGATACACCGTCAGCAGCATGGCCAGAATGCAGACCTCTCCCCCCATGGTCCGAAGAAGGGTGCTGAACAGGTTCTGATGGCTCCGGGTGGTGACAGCGCCGGCATAAAGATCCATGTCCGCTCCGCTTTCCGCCAGCCGATCCACCGTCTTTTGAAGGGGCTCGTACTTTTTCTCCATGATCCGGACCGCCAGGGGCGATGCGGAAACCGTCTCGGTATAAAAGGATGTCAGTTTGGACGCCACATCGTAGTTTTCATAAAGAGGTTTGGCCTGCTCCGCAAGGAAAATGACCTCTTCCTTCCCCTCACCTTCGGGAACCTCCTCCAGCTTCTCAAAAAACTCCTCCGAGAGATTCTGTCCCGTTATTTTGGTCACGGAACTGACCCTGTTAAAGGGCTCCGTTTCGTCCGTGTTGAATGCAATGATCGTATTTGCCATCAGGCAGAGTGCCAGATACACCCACATCGGAAGAAAACGGAACACCTTTCCGAATTCCGTGCGTATCATTCTTCCTCACCCTCCTGATAGATACTTAGGAACGCATCCTCTAAGTTCGGTGCCACGGGGGTTCCGTTCGGCACAGCCTCCTCCGAGTAGATCCGGAGCACGGTTCCGTCCGCCTGCTGGCGTTCGCTGAGAACCACCGGATGTCCGTTTTCCACATGGTAGTCTTTTCCCGCCGGAACCTCATAGATCTTCCCGGCAAAGCGGTCGCAGATCTTCTGAGGGGCCTCACAGCACAGCAGCTCATGATCCTTGATCATGATGATCCGGTTTGCAATGGTTTCGATATCCGAGACGATGTGTGTGGACAGGATCACGATCCGGTCCTGAGACAGGGAATGGATCAGGTTCCGAAAGCGTACCCGTTCCTTCGGATCAAGCCCCGCCGTGGGCTCATCCAAGATCAGGATCTTCGGATCCGCCAGCATGGCCTGGGCAATGCCGATGCGCTGCTTCATACCTCCGGAGAGCTTTTTCATTTTCCTGTCGGCGTATTCACTCATGCCCACCATCTTTAAAAGCTCCGTGATCCGCTCCTCGGCCTTCGCCTTCGGAATGCACTGAAGTGCTGCCACATAGCGCAGAAACTTCACCGGGGTATAGCCCGGATAATAGCCGAATTCCTGGGGAAGGTAGCCGAGAATGGCCCGGTAATCCTCTCCCATGGAGACGATCTCCTTTCCGTCCCACAGGATCCTCCCGCTTGTGGGATACAGCAACGTGGTAATGAGCTTCAAAAGCGTGGTCTTTCCGGCGCCGTTGGGCGCTAAGAGCCCGTAAACCCCGGGCTCAAGTTCCAGGGAAATATCATTTAAGGCGGTAAATCCCCCGTAATTCTTGGTCAGATGTTCAATTGTAAGCATAGAACATTTCCCCCTTCAAAGGTGTTGTCAGATATTGTTTCATCAGGAAAATGAGTCCGACTGCGCAGAATCCTGCGATCACCAGGAGCGCCGAGATGGGGATCATCATGGTGAGCCTCATCAGGTCTCCTGCGGTAAACATGGCCACACTGAGGCAGATCCACAGAAGTGTGGGGATCACGGTTCCGAACCGGACACTTCTTGTCAGGATCAGAACGGCTACCAGGCCGTAAAGGAACAGACTGGCAAAGGAAAAGCTTATGATCCAGAGAAGGTCAATGCTTCTTCCGGTCACCTGCCAGAGAAGGAGGTTCCCGGGAACACTCATGACCACGCTGACAGCTCCGAAAAGCAGCATCCTGCAGACGGTCAGATATCGGTAATCCACCCTGCAGACCTGCTTCCACTCCACGGTCCGGTTCATGATATCCTTCCACATGGACAGATACAGAAGCCCCCCGAAGAGCATGGGCGCCGAAAGGAACTGGAGGGGAATGAAGGGTGCGCCTTTATAGGAAAGAACGGCAAAGGCGACCATGGTCACCAGATAGACCGAAAGTGCAATGGCCGTGCAGTCTTCCACCCCGAAGAGCACGTCCCGGAGCGATAACATTTTCCACGAAACACGAGGCTTTTCGGGAAGGCCCTGATCCAGGATCATATTTACGGACCGGTTGATCTCGTCCCGGGAGGGCATGGGAATCTCTT
>JAGACB010000069.1 GCA_017614345.1 Lachnospiraceae bacterium | reverse complement strand
TATTCCTTCCGATACCATCTGAATCCTTCTCCTGTGATCCGTGATCTGGATCTGGCTGTGATGCCCGGGGAGTTTTGCGTACTTCTCGGAAAGAGCGGCTGCGGCAAGACCACGCTGCTGACACTGATGAAGCAGCTTTCCGTTTCCGGAGAATCCGGAACGGGCAGTCGATTCTTTCAGGGGGCTCCTTTGGAAGAGTGCGAGGAGAGAACCCTTGCGTCCCTGATCGGCTATGTGCCCCAGGATCCCGAGGACGGCCTTGTTACGGGAGAAGTCTGGCATGAACTGGCATTTTCCCTGGAAAATCAAGGGATCTCTTCGGAACGGATCCACCGGAAGGTGGCGGAGATCAGCCATTATTTCGGGATCACGGACTGGTTTCATAAGAAAACGGAGGAGCTTTCCGGCGGACAGAAGCAGATCCTGAATCTGGCTTCCGTGATGATCACAGATCCGAAGCTTCTTTTGTTGGATGAGCCCACCGCTCAGCTGGATCCCATTGCGGCCGGAGACTTTCTGGCCCTGCTGGACAGACTTCACCGGGAGCTGGGGATCACCATTGTGATGGCAACACATCACAGTGACGAATGTGCCCATCTGGCTGATCGTATGGTCTTTCTGGAAAATGGTCATGCCATTCCCGGTTCATCGCGGGAAGTGCTGGCCTCCCTTCATCAAAGAGGGCGGAGTGCATTCATGCCTGAGGTTTCTTATGTGGCTTGCAGGCTGATGGAGGGCGAAAATCATATTGATGCTGAAGACGGATCCTGTTTGGAATCGATGAACATTGAACGGAGATCCTTGGGAATAAAGAAACATGAACAGATGGCCAAAATGCCTCTTGAGGCAGGAACTGCCGGATTATTTCTTCGGGAATATGCAGAGACTCATGTCTTTGATCCCGAGGCTGCAGAAGGTATTGCTTCCGAGGATATGAAGGATCGTGAGACCGTGGTATCCCTTCAGGATCTGTGGTTTCGATATGAAAAGAACGGTAAGGATATTCTGAGAGGATTTACCCTGGAATTAAAACGCGGAACTGTTACAGCGTTATTGGGCGGAAACGGCTGCGGAAAATCGACTCTCTTGAATCTGATCGCAGGGATCACTCCTTTGCAGAAAGGGAAACTGAAGCGGAACGGTAAGCTCCGTCTGATCCCCCAGGATCCGAAGCTTCTCTTTACCCGGGAACGGGTGGGACAGGAACTGGAGCTGTGTAAAGATCCGGCTGAGAGAGAACGCCTTCGGGATCTTTGCGGTCTTACGGGCCTGGAGGAGAGGCATCCCTACGATTTATCCGGGGGTGAACAGCAGAAGCTGGCACTGTTCATTCTTCTGACGGATGCACCGGAGATCCTGCTTTTGGATGAGCCGGCCAAGGGAATGGATCCGGAATTCGTTCGTGAGTTTATCGGGATCCTCCGGCAACTGGCAAAGGAGGGACATACGATCCTGCTGGTAAGCCACAGCACCCTTTTCTGCCGTGATGTGGCGGACACCTGTGCTCTCATGTTTGACGGAAGCATAGTTCAGGAGGCTCCCCCTCGGGAATTCTTCCGGGAAAATACCTTCTATACCACTCAGATCCGTCGTATGGCGGGAGATCTGATACCGGGGGCTGTTGCGCCTGAGGATATTTTGAAGGTGTTTGGGGCAGAAGAGAAGAGTAGTGATAATACTCCAAATAATCTGAGTATAACCGGACAGGATCAAATTGATCCAAGTGATATTGATCGACCTGAAACAGATCGAAGTACAGTTAATAAAACTTTATTCGAACAAAATAAGCCCGATCAGAACAAAGCAGATTCAGACCGTTCGAACCGAAGTGAGATAAAAGGCAGTCGCAGTGATGGGCTCGGAAAGCTTTCATTTTCCGAGTTTCTGATCCATCTGATCCCGGTGATCCTGATCCCTGCAACGGTTCTCTTCGGAACTCTGGTGCTGCAGGGCAAAAAGTACCTGTTCATCAGCCTTCTGGTGCTGGCGGAGGCTCTTCTGCCGGAAGTGGTGCTGTTTGAAAAGAAAAAGCATACCTCCGGAGAAGTGGTGATGCTTTCGTGTATGATCGCCATGACAGTGGCGGGGCGCCTTTTGTTCATGCCATTTCCCGAGGTGAAGCCGGTAACGGCGCTGGTCCTCATCACGGGGGTTGCCTTCGGACCCTCCTTCGGATTTCTTTGCGGAGCCTTCGGCATGCTGATCTCCAACATGCTGATGGGCCAGGGAGCCTGGAGTCCCTGGCAAATGACTTCCATGGGCCTTCTGGGGCTTCTGGCAGGCCTTCTGTTTCATTCGGCAAGAGAGCGTTTCAGTACTGATGGGCGCGTAAGGATGCTGATCCTGCTCTGCATGTATGCATTCTTCTCGGTGATCCTTCTTTACGGCGGGATCATGAACCCGGCAGCGGCTGTGCTTTCCGGCATTGAACTGAACACGGAGACGCTGATCGCCTATTATCTGTCCGGCTTTCCCTTTGACCTGATCCATGCGGTCACCACAGTGGCATTTCTCCTGCTGCTGATGCTTCCCATGATGAAGAAGCTGGAGCGGGTGAGACTGAAATATCTGTGAAAGACCGGAATCCCGGATATCCGATGTTTCTTTGTCAGATACCTGTAGGAAATTGCTTGACGGAATGACGGGAATTTGATACTATGCATATACCGACTATAAATGTAAGGCATATCCCGGAACGCAGGAAATACACGCAGAACGGATATGGAAAGAGGAGATAAGCAATGAAACAACTTTCAGAACTGATGGGATATCGCGAATCCATCCGCGTTGTGGACGCAACGATCCGTGACGGCGGTCTGGTGAATTCGTTCCGTTTTTCCGACGACCTTGTGCGGGCCCTGTATCAGGCAAATATCCGTGCCGGTGTTGACTATATGGAAATGGGCTACAAGGCTTCCCGGGCCATCTTTGATGAAAATAAATTCGGAAAATGGAAATTTTCCAAGGACGAGGATATTGTGGAAGTGCTGGGACTGACAGGCTCCGAAAAGCCCATCAAGCTGGCTGTTATGGCGGACGTGGGACGCTGTGATTATGAGCAGGATATCCTTCCCAGAAGCGAGAGCCCTCTGGACCTGATCCGTGTGGCTACCTACATCCAGCAGATGCCCGAAGCCATCCACATGATCGAGGATGCCAAGAACAAAGGCTATGAGGTCAGCTGTAATATCATGGCTATTTCAGCCGCTCAGGAGGGAGATGTTCGCATTGCCCTGGAGATGCTGGGAAAGTCTCCCGTTGATGTTGTTTACATTGTTGACAGCTACGGTGCGCTGATCCCCGAGCAGGTTGCCCGGATCGCGGATCTGTATCTGGAAATGGGAGAGAAGTACGGCAAGAAGATTGGTATCCATGCACACAACAATCAGCAACTGGCATTTGCCAATACCATCGAAGCCATCGGCGACGGCGTGGATTACCTGGATGCCACCTATGCGGGAATGGGCCGCGGCGCAGGAAACTGCTCCATGGAGAACCTGATCAGCTTCTTAAAGAACCCTAAGTACGATCTGTATACCGTCATCGACTTTGTGGAGAAGTACATGAAGCCCCTCAGAGAGTCCGGAACCGTCTGGGGTTACGACCTTCAGTACCTTCTGACCGGCGTTATGAACCAGCATCCGAGATCCGCCATTGCATTCACCGAAAGTGGTCGTACGGATTACACCGAATTCTATCGCGAGATCGAAGATTGATGCCGTAAAAAACACTCTTTGAATCTGCGATCTTGATACACAAGACTTGATCCGGATAATTAAAAATATAACCTGTCGGAACTGCCTGAGCGCCTCCGTTTTCCTGCGGGACTGATTGATTTTTCGGTCCCGTTCTGATAAAATGGAGTCGTGATGATATGTGCATCCGACAGGTTTTTTTGTTTCAATTAATCCGTTCTGATGACAGGAAAATGCTTTTGCCTTCGTCAGAACCCTGATCGAAAATAAAGGAGTGACGGGCGCTTAGTGATTGCAGGGGTTGGTTCTGTCCGAGAGATCGGAAAGGAAAAAGGCAGGCTCATAAAGGACTTGTTCATCGGAGTGGTGATCGCACTGGTTTCTGTGCCGATCTCCATGGGTTATGCTTCCGTGGCAGGTCTGCCGGTGATCTACGGCCTTTACGGCTCTCTTCTGCCCATCCTGCTCTTCGGACTCATTTCCTCCTCCCCTCGATTTGTTTTCGGCGTTGATGCGGCGCCTGCAGCCCTCTGCGGAGCCCTTCTCTTAAATCTCGGCATCACCTCAGGCTCTGAGGAAGCTGTCAGGCTGATCCCTGTGGTAACGCTCTTAGTAGCCTTCTGGCTCCTCTTTTTCCGGATCATCCGTGCAGGTCGGATCCTGCGTTTTGTTTCGTCCCCTGTCATGGGAGGTTTTATCTCCGGAATCGGTACCACCATTATCCTGATGCAGATCCCCAAGCTTTTCGGCGGCAGTGCCGGAAGCGGAGAAGCTTTTGAACTGGTAAAGCACCTGGTGGGAGAGGCGTCCTCTGAATTTCATCTGTTATCATTTGCGCTGGGACTGGGTACCGTAGCACTGATCCTGATCCTCGGAAAGTTCGTTCCGAAGCTGCCGGCTGCAGCTATAGTGATGATCGCAGGAGCGGCGCTGGAACTCATTTTCCATCTGGATACCCTTGGCGTGAAAATGCTTCCTTCCGTGGAGGCCGGACTTCCGAGGTTCATCCTTCCGGATGTGAAACTGATCCTGGAATGGCCCGGGGTTCTGATTCCCGAGAGTCTGTCCATAGCTCTGGTGATCTTTTCGGAGACTCTTCTGGCCACCGGAGATTATGCGGTGAAATATGATGAGAAGCTGAACCGGGATCGAGAGACTCTGGCCTACAGTGCGGCGAACCTGGCATCTGCCGTGGTCGGGTGCTGTCCTGTGAACGGCTCGGTCTCCAGAAGTAAGATCGCAGATCAGTACGGCATTACCTCTCAGCTCATGTCCCTGTCTGCTGCGGCCACCATGGCACTGATCCTGTTATTTGCCACACCCTTTATCCGGTTTCTGCCGGTTCCGATCCTGACCGCCATTGTGATCTCGGCTCTCATTAAGACTCTGGAATTCTCCATGGCCATGAAGCTCAGAAAGTCGGATCCTGCAGAATGGATGATCTTTCTCGGAGCATTTTTCTGTGTGCTGATCTTCGGCACCATTTACGGCGTACTAGCCGGCATCATCCTTTCGGCGGTGACCTACATCATCCGTTCCTCGAGACCGCCCTCAGACCTACTTGGCTATGTGGAGGAGCACGATGATTTCTATCCTATGAAGCGTTACGAGCGGACCCGGGAGATCCCCGAAACCGTCATTTACCGTTTCCGGGGAAATCTTTTCTACGCCAGCATGGAGCAGTTCCGGCGGGAGATCGAGGAAGCTTTGATGCCCGATACAAAGCAGGTGATCGTGGATGCGGGAAGTATTAATTCCATTGACCTGACGGCTGCGGAAGCTCTGGTGCAGCTTTATGACAAGCTAAAGCGTCGCGGGATCCGGATGTTCCTGACCCGGCATGATGCCATTTTGAATGACCAGCTTCGTTCCTTCGGAGCCACAAAACTGATCGATGAAGGGGCCGTAAAGCCGCATATTTCCGCCGCACTTGCTGTCTGCGGCATTCAGAAACCGTATTTTCCCGAAGAGTCTTCGGAGCATTCTTCCGGAGAGGTTGAGACCGGAACACTGGAGCTTGTGCCCAGGACCCAGCGAAAGGTCCGTTATGTTACGGAGTTTGAGTGGGCCTACGGAAAGGATGCGGATCAGAAACTGGAGAACATGGTTTCGCAGATCATGTCGGAGCTGTCTGCAGGTACTTTGCATACTTCGTGTGATCGGGATAAAGTTGGTACAGCGGTGTTTTCCGCAGAAAAGTTGCTGACCTATGAGCGCATGGAATCCACAGGCTACTGGAACAATGCAGACGAAGATGAGTTTCTCCATATGATCGAGGAACGGATCATCTTGAAGCAGGCCTCCGGAGAGGAGATCCCCGAGCGGGAAGCCGTGCTGGATGCCATCATCCGCAGGCGCATCGCCCTGGAGACGGAGATCGAAGGCCAGAACGATACCATCCTCTCTATGATCCTGAAGCGCCGGGCAGCCCGGGACTCAGCCTTCCGGAAAGAGCATCCCGAAGCCTACGAGCTTCTTTTGAGTGAATACGACCGCTTCTCAAAGGCTGCAGAGGTTGAAAACCCTGCCCTCAGAGAACGGATCCGGTATTTGAGGAAGCGGTTGGAAGCGTAGACAAAACAATCATAAATCATTGAATAATCATGAGATAACCATCAGTAATAAGTGGGTTATTACGGAAGCAGATCAATG
>JAGACB010000068.1 GCA_017614345.1 Lachnospiraceae bacterium | reverse complement strand
GACGTGGAACGGACCATGCAGGAGATCGAGAAGATGCATCCGGATAACCTGACGGTGCATTCCCTGGCCATCAAGCGGGCCGCCAGACTCAATATCGAGAGGGATCAGTACCGTTGCTACGCCTTCGAGAATTCCGAGGACATCATGGCCATCACCGACCGTTATGCCAGAAAAATGGGCATGGTCCCCTATTATCTCTACCGTCAGAAGAACATGGCCGGTAACCTGGAAAATATCGGTTTTTCCGGTCCGGAGACCTCCTCTGCGGGGCTTTACAACATCCTGATCATGGAGGAGATCCACTCCATTGTTGCCGTGGGCGCCGGCTCCATCAGCAAGTGCGTTCATCCGAGCGGCCTCATTGAGCGCCAGGCCAATGCCAAGGACGTAAAGGTCTACTTAGAGCGCCTGGATGAGGAACTGGCGGATAAGAAAGCTCTGTTTGAAAAACTGCTGTCCGAATGATGGGGCACTGACCTGCAGACTCCGGTCTGAAAGGGGCACTGCCGGAGAATTCGGTTTCCAAAGTTATCTTGTTTTTCTATATTGTTCGTGGTATCATGAAAGTTGGGTTAAGTCCGGCGGAGAAGGCCGGCAAAAGGATATGTATCGGGTGAAAACAGGGGTTGTGCAGTATGAGCAGAAGAAAAAGGATCGGGGTTATCATTGCCCATCCGGAGGTAGTCTATCACAGACGTGTTCTGGACGGGATCTGTAAAAAATGTGCCGAGTACGATTATGACGTGGTATGCTTTTGTGTCCAGATCCAGGCGGCAAGTGACTTTAAGAGAATGCAGATGGGTGAATCCAACATCATCCGTCTGATGAATTTCGACCGTCTTGATGCGGTGGTCGTTGTGACCATTTCCCTCAGGGATGAGCATCAGTGGATGGTGGAGGATCTGGTATGCGAGCGGCTCAGCCGGGAGTGCCGGATCCCCGTTGTGACCATGGAATTAAAGCTCCGGGGCATCGGGAAGAATTATCCCTGTCTGGAGACCAATGATACGGATGCCATCCGGATGCTGACAGAGCATGTGCTGGATGTGCATCACTGCAAAAACATTTATTATCTGGCGGGGCCCGATAACAACGCCATGACCGCTCAGCGTCTGGATGGCTTTACCGAGGCCATGACCTCCCACGGGCTCACCGTGGATCCCGCCAAGGTCTTTTACGGCCCCTTCTGGTATAATTTCGGTGAAAAGGTTGCTGCAAGGATCATTTCCGGAGAGCTGGCTCTGCCGGAAGCAGTGGTCTGCGGAAGCGACTGCGTGGCCATCGGCTTTGCAAACCGCCTGGTTTCCGCCGGTGACCGGGTTCCGGAGGACGTCATTGTCACCGGATACGATGCCATTGCAGAAGCGGCCCTTAACACCCCGTCCATCACCACCTGTGTTCCGGATGTTTACCGTACCATCAGCGATACCATTAATCTGATCCGAAAGACCATTGATCCGGATCAGCCCATCATTCCGTCCTTCCCTGCAAAAGAATCGGGGCTTCGGCTTAATTCCAGCTGCGGTTGTATGGACAATATCCCCTTCCTTCGGGAATCCGCTGCCGAGTCCATCTACATGGCCTACGGCGGCTATCGTTTCAATAATCTCGATCACGTTGACATGGGAAATCTCATGGAGAGCTATTTCTTCGAGCTTCTGACGGCAACCTCCAATCCTCTGGAGTGCCTTCGGGAGATCTACCGAAACGTGGAGATGATCCGTCCCTTCGAGCACTATTATCTTTGCTTAAATCCCGAGTGGCTCAACACCGGTGAGAAGATCGAGGAAGGCTATCCCGACCGGATGCATCTGGCCATCCACGCCACCCCTGTGAGCAACACGGACAGCCGCGCAGATGACTTTGTCACCATGGGAAATGAACACGCTTTTGATACCAGGGTGATGCTCCCTGCTCTGGATGAAGATCGGGATCATGCCAGTGTCTTCTATTTTGTTCCGATGCACTTCATGGAGACCTGCCTGGGCTACTCCGTCCTGCAGTGTTCCCTGGAGCAGAAAAAGAAACTGGATTCCGTTTCCCACAGCTGGTTCCGTTTCGTCAACAACGCACTTGAAATGACAAGGACCAAGAATCAGCTGACGGAATATGCTCATCAGGACCGTCTTACCGGCCTTTTAAACCGCTGGGGCATGGAAACGGAGATCCGGCGAATGAAAGCGGAGATGACCAAGGAGGACAAATGGCTGGTGCTGGTCATCGATATGGACGGATTGAAGAGAATCAACGACCAGTATTCCCATGCGGAGGGAGATATCGGGATCCGTACCATAGCCCTTGCCACCCAGCGCATCACCAATTCTAACGAGATCTGTGTCCGTGCCGGAGGCGATGAGTTTTTTGTTGTGGGTATGGGTAAATATGAGGATTCCGAGGCAGAAGCCCGGATCGAGCGTTTTCATCAGATCATGGATGAGGAAAATGCCCGTCTCGGCAAGCCCTACGAGATCTCAGCCAGCATCGGAGCTGCTCTGGTACCGAACTCCATCGAGGTGAACAGTGCCTTGGAAGTAGCAGATGCGAGAATGTATCGCGACAAGGTTGTCAGAAAGAAAATGAGAGAGCACTGACGGGAAGGTCCGTCGGTTTATCTCGCAGCGGGCAGATCTGCTCACTGCCATAAAGAGAGTGATAAAGAGTTGACGCCCCGGAGATCCTCCGGGGCGTCAAACTCTTTGTTGAGAGAGAGCATTAAGCTGTTCTATGTGAGTTTCGGTCCCTCAGGACCGAAACCACATTCAAAAGGTCATTTTTCATCGGAGGTTTTCTCCGGAGCGTTTGCTTTGGCTTCGTTTACGGCCGGTTTCTTCTCGGCTTTCTTTCTGTGAAGCCTTACCATGAGACGGATGATCAGAGCACAGGCAAAGATCACGATCACAAGAAGTGCCATGTAAGGTGCCAGCCAGATGAAGACTACCAGAAGGTCCTCTAAGAAGGTCAGGAAGCTCTGGATACTGTCTTTTACGGTCTTGGCAATACGATCGCCGAAGGTCTTGGGCTCCACAACGGGTTCGGGCTCTTCCACGTACTCCAGGACTTCATGGACGGAGAGGGTCACGTAAGAATAAGCAACGTCGCTGTCGATGTGGTTCATACGGGTCTTGATGCGTTCGATCTCTTTCTTGATCTCGGTAAGCTTGTCATGATACATGAGCATGATCGCTTCGTCACCGGAATCGGCGATGAGCTTCAGATAGTAATCATAATCTGCCTGATAGATCTCGAGAGAGGTACTTAAATCGGAGTATTCCTGAGAAACATTTTCCACGTTGGTGTTCTTGGAACGGATCATGCCGAGATCACCGAGCTGATTTACGAATTCGTCAAAATGCTCGGAAGGGATCCGGACGGTTGCGGAATAATTCTGTCTTCTGACTTCGTTCTTCTGGTAATAGATATTGGAAGAGCCGCCGTCAGAGTAGGTCTGCTGCTGGATAAAACCGCCGTAGGAGGTTACCAGAGCCTGGAATTGATTCACGGTTGCATCGAATTCCATGGTGTCCATGTTCATGTTACAGCGGTAGATCAGCTTTTCCAGGTCAATGAGTCCGTTTCCGGAAGATACGTCTTCCTTTGAACCGGAACCGTTTCCTCCGTTTTCGGCTGCAACGTCATATTCCGCTTCCTCTTTGTAGGAATCAACAGCGGCATACGTATACGTATCCCCCTTCAATTCGGTCTTGGCTGAATTGAAGGTGTTTCCGCCGAGATCGCTCAAGGCAACGCTCTGACCGCCATTCTTTGTTGCCGAAGATGATCCCTGGTGTGTCTGAGGCTTGTTGGTGCTCCGGTAGAGCAGTGTTCCGAGAAGCAGGATGCAGACCAGTAATACAGAGGTACTGATACAGAGTATTTTCCAAAATCCATTCTTTTTCATATTTTTTTCGTCCTTTCAAATATTGGGCGGGGATCCTTCCGCCGTTACCTAAAGGAACGGAAGGAAGGAGCTCAGGTCACAAAAAAATATTCAAATCGAAAAAAAATTGTGTTACAATATTGAAAAATGATTTTCAGGAGGAATGATCATGTATCTGACGAAAGAACAGGCGGAAGCCTTCCGGGGAAATAAAGAGAGAAATGCACTGGGACAGACACTGGAGGAGTTTCTGGAGGCCTACGATCCCAAGATGTTCGATAACCCCTGCAATACCGTGGATACACTGGTATTTACCTATAAAGAAGAAAACGGTGTCAGAAGCATTGATAAGCTTCTCATGATCCGTCGCGGAAACTTCCCCTGCATCGGCTGCTGGGCCATTCCGGGCGGCTTCGTGGACTACCGCGAGAACCTGAAGGATGCAGCCCTCAGAGAACTTCGGGAGGAGACCGGCCTCACGGATATTCAGGCGGTAACGCTGAAGACCTACGGAGACTACGACCGTGACCCCAGAACCAGGATCATTACCACCGCCTTTGCAGCACTTGTAAAGGAAGAAGACCTGGCCTTTGAGGCAGGGGATGATGCGGCGGATGCTGCTCTGTTCACCGTAAAGATGGATCATAAAGAGGACGGGACCATCTGCCTTACTCTTGAAAATCCCGCGATCCCCGAGCCGGTAAGTGCCCTGATCCGTGTGACAAAAGAGAACCCCTTCGGCCTCGAGGAAAAGCATTATACCGTGATCTCCAAGGAGAACATGAGTGCCGATCACGGCGCCATCATCGCGGAAAGCTATGATCTGGTCACAGAAGCATTAAATAAGAACTGAAAGACTGACAAAATGAGTATTATCACTGTAGAACATGTAGGCAAATCCTTCGGAGCCGATCCCTGCTTTACGGATCTGACCTTCGGGATCGAAGCAGGAGAGCGGATCGGAGTCATAGGCGTGAACGGCGTCGGAAAATCCACGCTCCTTCGGATCCTGGCAGGAGAAGAGGAACCGGATACCGGGAAGATCGTCCGGATGAACAATCTGAATGTGGCGGCCCTTCCCCAGACACCGGTCTTTGACCGGAAGGAGACGGTTCAGGAATATCTGGAGCGTTCCCTGCCGGATATTGCCGACGGATGGAACTTAAAGACCGCCTTTGATTCGGCTATGCAGATCCTGTCCGTTCCGAAGGATGCGGAGGATGTACGGCTCCTTTCGGGCGGAGAGCAGAAGAAGCTGGCTCTGATCCGGACCCTTATTCTCCCCTCGGATGTGCTTCTCTTAGACGAGCCCACCAACCACCTGGATGCAAAGATGGTGGCCTGGCTGGAGGAAAAGCTCCTTTCCTATAAGGGAGCCATAGTCCTGGTCACACATGACCGTTACTTCCTGGACCGGATCACGGATCATATCCTGGAGATCGCAGACCGCAGGATCTACACCTATGTGACCAATTATTCCGGCTTTCTGATCGAAAAGGACCGCCGGATCAGGGAAATGATGGTCTCCGAGCAGAAGCGTAAAAACTTCCTGAGAAATGAACTGGAATGGGTCCGCAGAGGCGCCCGGGCCAGAAGCACCAAGCAGAAGGCCAGACTGGCCCGTTATGAAGAAGTAAAGAACCGTGAGGTGCCGGAGGCGCTGACGGAGAACTCTCTGGTGATGGAATCCATCGGAGAGCGTATGGGCCGGAAGACCATTGAGATCGAACACCTGACCAAAAGCATGGGAGACCGCCTTCTGATCTCCGATTTCACCTATACCGCCACCAGAGAAGACCGGATCGGCATCGTGGGTCCCAACGGATGCGGTAAATCCACACTGCTCAAGATGATCGCAGGGGAGGTACAGCCGGATGGCGGAACCATTTCCCTGGGAGAGACAATCAAGATCGGGTACTTCCGGCAGGACTTCTCCGAGCTCCTGGGAGGTACGGAAAATGAACGTGTCATCGACTATATCCGGGACGTGGCGGAGTATGTGGATACCCCCAGCGGAAAGCTCAGTGCATCCTCTCTGCTGGAAACCTTTCTGTTTGAAGGGGAGAAGCAGTATACCAGACTTGCTTCCCTATCCGGAGGTGAGAAGCGCAGGCTGATGCTCTTAAGACTTCTTATGGCATCCCCCAACGTGCTTCTTTTGGATGAGCCCACCAATGACCTGGACTTGGCGGCCATGACGGTTTTTGAAGACTTTTTGAGCCGTTTTCAGGGCATTGTCATAGCCGTGAGCCATGACCGGTATTTCCTTGATAACGTAGTCAGCAGGATCTACGCCTTCAGCGAAGACGGCGTCTTAAAGCAGTATGAAGGCAACTACTCGGATTACCTGGAGAGGGTAAGCCGGGAAGATGCGGAAAAGAAGCGGACCGAGGCTGCTGCTTCAGGAAAGGCCGGAACGGCCGGTGCAGCCGGCGCTGCGAAGGAGACTTCTTCTCAGGAACGCAGAAAAGGTCCCTCGAAGCTGAAATTCACTTATAAAGAACAAAAAGAGTTTGAAACCATTGAAGATACCATCTCTTCCCTCGAAGAAGAGCTTGCCGAGGTTGAGAAGAAGATCTCTGCCGGCGGAAGCGATTACATGAAGCTGATGGAGCTGGAGAAAAAGCGTACAGAGCTTTCGGAGCAGCTGGAAGAGCGGATGGAGAGATGGGCAGAACTGACCGAACTGTGGGAGCGGATCGAAGCAGAGAAGAAACAGCGGTGAAGTCCCGAAAAGGGAAAGCCGCGGATGTGATATGTCTCTGTGGATCCTGCCGGATGAAAGTGCATTTTCCTGTTTGGAGGTGTGCATATGGGAGAAAAATCAGAAAACGGCAGCGGTGAGATTCCCGAAAACGGTACCGATACCGCGAAAAAAATCAAAAAATCAGAGGAGCAGGCCAAAATTCTCAGAGCTCAGGCAGAGGATCCCGGAAAGGGACGTATTGTCTGGACCAAGAATCTGATCTTTTATCTGATCAAATTTGCCCTGAGGCTGACCCTGTTTCTGATCATTCTGGTGATCTATCTTCAGGATCGGTCTTCCCTGGGGACCTTTATGGTCACGCCCATCTGGAACGGGATCACCGTGATCCATGTGGCCTGGTGTATCTTTATGGGACTGATGCTGATGCATCTCCTGCCGAGTAAGCTCCTGTCCATGGCTCGCAGGAAATCCCGAAGAAATACCTACATGCCTGTGGTGAACTACGACCGGTACATGCTTCTGGAACATGTCCAGAAGCTGAATCTGGGAGCATGGAAGGTCATGCTGGTCTGGCTGATCTTTAATTCCGTATTCGGAGTCCTGTATCTGTTGAAGATCCTGGTGGAGAGCGACCTGATGATGCTGACCACCTTCTATTTCCTGTGCGACTATATTTGCATTCTGTTCTTCTGCCCCTTTCAGTCATTTCTCATGAAGAACAAGTGCTGCATCAACTGCCGGATCTATGACTGGGGGCACTTTATGATGTTCACCCCCATGCTGTTCATCTGTAAGTTCTACAGTTGGAGCCTGTTTTTTACGTCGCTCATTGTCCTGATCCATTGGGAGATCGAGTATGCCAAGAATCCGGAACGCTTCTGGGAGGGCTCCAATCAGATCCTGAAGTGTATCAAATGTAAGGAGCGGACCTGTCAGATCAAGCGTCGCATCACGGGAGTGATCCTGAAGAAACACTGACGGACAGAGAAGGAGGGATGGAAAATGATCCCTGACAAAAGCAGAAAACTGCAAAATAAACAAAAAAGAAGAGGTCACCTTTCGCTCCTGTCGGTGGTGCTTTCGGCCATCCTGATGCTGGTTCTTCTGACCTGTTGTGACAGGCCGGACCCGACTCCGGAAAGCTCCGGCGCCGAAAATACCGAAACGGAAACGGACGTGGATGAGTCCCTTACCGCCTACGACGGAACGGACCTGAAGGTTACCTTTTTAAACGCCGGAAAGGCGGATGTGATCGTGATCCGCCATGGAGATTCCGTGACCATGATCGATACCGGACTGGAATCTGAAAAGGATACCATGACGGATTATCTGGATGCCCAGGGGATTGAAACCATCGACCGCCTGTTTCTGACACATTATGACCGTGACCATATCGGCGGAGTTCCCGCCCTTCTGGATCATTGTACGGTAAAAGAGGTTTATGTTACCTCCATAGAAGCGAAGTCAACGGATGAAGCAAAGGCCTGCAAGTCTGCATTGGCCAAGGCTTCCATCACGCCTGAGATCATCCGGGGAGATAAGGAGATCTATACGGAGGACCACCTCTGTTTTCAGATCGACGGTCCTCAGAAGAAGTCCTACTTAAAGGATACGAGCAACAACTCCTCCCTTGTGATCCGGTTAACCTATGCAGGTCATAGCTTCCTGTTTCTGGGAGATGCCTTAGAGGAGCGGATCGATGAGATCGCGGGACAGGGCCGCTGGAGCGCTGAAGTAGTGAAGATGCCTCATCACGGAGGCTACGAAAAGAATCTGGGAACCCTTTTAGATGAAGTGAAGCCCAGGATCGCCGTCATCACCTGCTCCGATAAGGAACGGGAAGAGAAAAAGACGGAAGACCTCCTGTCAGACCGGGGGATCAAGACCTTCCTGACTCGTAAGGGAACCGTGACCATCACCGTGGAAGAGGACCGGATCCGCGATACGCAGAAGGATTGACATTTCCCCTAAAAGAAAGTATAATCTTCCAAGAAATTATCTTTTCGGAGGAAAGAAAAATGAACGCAAAATTTCAAAAGGCAACCGGACTTCTGGCAGCAATCGCATTCGGACTCGGCTACATCAGTCCCATCTACCCTGCAGCTCTTTTTGTAGCAGCACTGATCGCAGGTTTTGACGCTAAGGCAAAGAAAGCAGCCGGAGACGCTTTCCTGCTTGCCTTCATCATTTACATCCTGACTCACGTTCTGGACAAGATCTTTTCACTGCTCCTGTTCGTGATCAACCTGATCCCTGTTGATTTCATGAGCACTGTTGCTTCCTTTGTTCGCTCAACAGACAATGTGATCGGCCAGATCATTTCCCTGATCTTCTTCGTAATCATGATCGCATTTGCACTTCTTGCCCTGACCGGTAAGATCATCCGCGTGCCGGTACTCAGCGGTCTCACCGATAAGTTCACCGACAACGGCGAGGAATGATCAGAACTTAATATGACAGTATAATAACACCCTCATTTTCGGTTTGCGAGAATGAGGGTGTTTTTTGTATGGAAAAATGTTATCTTCTATCCAGCTTCTCCGAAGCTTCCTTCAGAAGATCGATGATCTGCAGGTGCTGAGGACACACGGATTCACATTGGCCGCAGCCGATGCAGTCTCCGCGAAAAGGTGGAACACCTGAAGGACTCGGGAGCGGAGGTTATGGCTCTCACTGCCGGAACCATGTACAATGAATCAGATGAATACAAAAATCTGGACCAATCCGATACACCATTTTTGGTGTATCATTCAACTAAAGAAGAATACTTGGTAACTCGACTGCACAAAAGCTTAAAACGGCGTTTTATGCAGTCAAAGAAGACTTGTTGAAGAAGAATCCCGGGTAATTCGACTGCACAAAAGCTTAAAACGGCGTTTTATGCAGTCAAAGAAGACTTGCTGAAGAAGAATACTTGGTAATTCGACTGCACAAAAG
>JAGACB010000067.1 GCA_017614345.1 Lachnospiraceae bacterium | reverse complement strand
TGTTTGACACATTTTTGTGTTTTTTAGAACCGTCCCCATTTACACGTTTTTGTGTTTTTTGGAACCGTCCCCAAAAACACATTATCGCTTGACTTTGCGTACCACCCGGAGGGCGATGATCGCCAGGATGCCGCCGAAGCCCGCAATGATGAAGATGACGGGCAGATGGGGATTGGCGGGATCCTTTTCATTCTGCGGTTTGGGATCGGGAAGATCATCCTCCTGACGAAGGATTTCATCCGTCTCGCCGGGATCTGCGGGAGTATCGGGCTCTTCAGGTTTCTCGGATTCTTCAGGATCCTCGTATCCTTCGGGGTCTTCATAATCTCCGTGTTCTCCGAAGCCTTCTGGGTATCGGATCTTTGTAGTTTCATCCGGGGATTCCGTCAGGCAGTAATCAAAGATGGAAACGTATTCGTTAAAGAAGCTCGCGGATTCCGTAAATGCGACCACATTGTACACGTTCGGCTCGCTTCCGGTATTATGAGCGGACATTTCAGCGTACCGCTCTTTGATGGAATTCAGCAGTAGTTTGCGTCTTTCGGCGATCTCTCTTTCAGCCTTCTGATTGAGTTTTACCGTCTCCCGGGCCTCCTCCTCATCCTTGTAGAAGTCGTACCAGTACTTGTAGGACTTCTCCGCCGCTTCATCCAGTTCTTTCTGCTCCGTATTTACTTCTTCCTCAATGGCCTGAATCTCTTCCTCCACCGGGTAAGCATATCCCACATAATGGGTAATGATCGGAATGGAGAATTCCTTCTGATAAGGGTTATCTTCCTTTACCACATGAACAGATCCCGCCGGAATATTCAGATCGGAATAATATCCTTTCCATTGCAAAAAGGGATCGGACTCATTGGTTCGGGGTACGGGATCATTTTCCTTCAGATACGAACGAAAGTCGGATAATATACGATACTCTGAAAAACCCTCGATAAACTCATTTTCTTCAAATGCTTTATTACAAAAATCCAACAGTATCTCCTGGAATCCGTAGCAGATATCCTCGGAGGAAGACAGCGCCTGTTCAAATTGCTCGAAAGGATACTCTTCCGTTCCGGCATAGGAAAACAAAGGCACATTACTGCTCAACAGATCATATTGATCTTCCAGGCTTCGAAACTTTTCGCTGTCTCTCATCAGCACCTCGGTGCGCTCGATTGCCCGGACATGCATCACATCCAGGTAATTCCGGACCGTTTCGAGATCCTCCAGATCCGACTCCAGAAGGCAAATGATCCGGTAACCCTGATATTGAAGTTCAAGGCTGCGTTCCTGCTGATGCCAGTTCGCATCATCCATCGGTGACATTTCAGGAAGCCAGACTGCGTCTGATCCCGAATACATATCGGCGTAACTTCCGACATTGCCGGGCGGCTCGTCTCTACTATACCGCACCGAAACCACATACTTATCTTCCAGGTCCGGCTGAGCAGCCAAAAGGACCGCATACACCTTCGGATCACAGGAATATATCTGAGCACAGAAAGCTGGTGCCTGAATATTTTCTATAGGGATCTCCTCATCACGGATCAGGCCATAGAGCAATGCTTTCGAACTCTGCCATACAGATATCTCCCGCTCCCCTCCGAAGTCCGGGAAATAATGCACATATTTATAGTGGTTCAGGTAGTGTTGAAACAGGTCGTACTTTTCTTTTATTTCCGAAGGGACAAGATCATTTTCCGCCTGACCAGGCTCATCTTCCGTGGAAAATGAGTTTTCCTGCGTCGTTTCTTCCAGTTCCGCCCTCAGGATCTCTGCAAAGATCGCCTCCGTATCCTCATCCGGATATGCTTCCTGAAGATACTGCCGGAAAACCGTAAGAGCCTGCCGGATATATACATCCTTATTGCCGGCAGAAACGACCTGATCGGCAAATTTCGGATCCCGGTACCACTCCCGGTAATGTAAAGCGATGAACCGGGCCACCTCGCAAAAACCAACGTTCAGCGTCGTGTAATCGTTCTGTTCCGGCATCATTTCAAACTTTTCCTGAAGCGAATCGATCTCCTCCAGTAAGCCCGTATGGGTGGTCCGCACCAGATAGACCCTGTTCAAAAGGTTGCTCACCGTAAAATCATCCAGAACCACGCTGATCCGGTTATCCGCCACGGTATAATTCACCGGATGGATCTCCTTGACCAGCACCAGCTCATAAAGAGGCATGTCCACGGTCCACTCCAGATGCCCGATCCGGTCGGAGAACTGCTCCGCCAGAGGCCTCAGATCAAAAAGGATGGTGCTCGCATAATTCAGATTCGTCCCGGTCTTGTAGGAATACGAAAGCCCCGCATCCCCGCCGGCCTTGATGTGGAGCGTCACCACACCGTCCCCTGTTTCCAGATCACTTCCGCCGTCCGTATCCTTCGGATCCTTCCCCCGGTTTGACCCTACCTTCAGGGAATCCGTGTCCATCCCTGCACTGATCTTCGGCAGGGCAAATGTCACCTCTTTGTTCTCGGAACTGTTATTGTGCAGCACCAGATCCGTGGAAACGGTCCCTGTTTCCGTGTTGACATTTACCACAACAGAAAGGACTGAGATCTCCTCCTGATCCGGGGAAATGTCAGTGGTTTGGTCGGGGGCTGCCACAGATACTGTTGCTGCAGGCGCCATGCCGAGAATGCTCATTGCAGTAAGGAGAACTGCCAGGAGCATGGTCAGGGTTCGTTTTTTAGTATTACAAAATTTTGAGCAGATCTGTTTCATGGCAGTCCTTTCTGATTCGGTTTTTGCTTGAATGTGTCAATGGGGACGGTTCTGTGTCAATGGGGACGGTTCTGTTTGACACGTTTTTGTGTTTTGGGGGACGGTTCTGTTTGACACATTTTTGTGTTTTTGGGGACGGTTCTGTTTGACACATTTTTGTGTTTTTTGGAACCGTCCCCAAAAACACATTATCGCCTGACTTTGCGTACCACCCGAAGGGCGATGATCGCCAGGATGCCGCCGAAGCCTGCAATGATGAAAATGATGGGCAGATGGGACTTCTCGGCAGGTGCAGGATCCTCGGAGGGAGAACCTGTAGGGGAGGCCGGAGTTTTTGTGCTGTCCGCTTCCGTGCCGTCAATGTCTGAGCCGTGATCCA
>JAGACB010000011.1 GCA_017614345.1 Lachnospiraceae bacterium | reverse complement strand
GGTTACATCCCCGAAAAGGACAATATCGTATTTGCCAGACTCATGGACGCGGGTAAATATCTGATCGCCAGGATCGACCGGATCGAAATGAAGGGGTCCTTTCGACAGATCGCAATCTCCATTTATCTGGTGGATTTCTGAAAAACAAACTGATCAAGGTAAATTTATTTCCCTCAAACGCTGCGGGATATGTTATAATTAATTGACCTTAGTTTGGGCAAAAACGGTTTTGCTCAAACCATCGGAGACGGAGTCCGAAAAAACGGAAAAAGGCGTCAATTCATTATAACAGGGAGGAAACCGCTATGCCCAAGGGGACCAATCAGAAACTGAAACTGTATTATCTGAGCAAGATCATGACGGAGAAGACGGATGACGATCATATGATCACCATGCCCGAGATCAAGGATGCGCTGGAAGCATACGGTGTGACGGCGGATCGGAAGAGTCTGTATGACGATCTTGAGGCCCTTCGGGTCCTGGGGATCGATGTGATCGGCGAGAAGGTGGGCCGGAATTTCTACTATCACGTGGGAAAGAAGCAGTTCGAGATCGCAGAATTAAAGCTCCTGGTGGACGCCATCCAGTCCTCAAAGTTCATCACGGAGAAGAAGTCCAATGACCTGATCCGGAAGCTGACCTCCCTGGCCAGCAACTACGAAGCCGCACAGCTGAAGCGGCAGGTGGTGGTCCAGGGCCGTGTCAAGAACATGAACGAGAGTATCTATTACTACGTGGATGATGTGCACAAGGCCATTGCGGAAAACAAAAAGATCCTCTTTGAATACATGAAGTGGAATACCGAAAAGAAAATGGAGCGCCGACGGGAACAACCTTATGTGGTAAGTCCCTGGGCGCTTACTTGGGATGATGAGAATTATTATCTGATCGCCTATGATGAGGCTGCGGATTCCATCAAGCATTTCCGTGTGGACAAGCTAAAGAGCATCCGTGTTCTGACTGAGAGCAGGACCGGTAAGGAAAAGTTCAAAGAATTCAATCTGGCCAAGTATTCGAGGATGAACTTCGGCATGTTCGGCGGAGAGGCAGTGAATGTGAAGATCGCATTTTCCGATGACCTGGTGGGGGTCTTTATTGACCACTTCGGCAGGGACGTGATGATCCATCCTTCCAAGAAGCCGGGCTGGTCCGAGATCAATGTGGATGTGGCTATAAGCGATCAGTTCTTCGGCTGGATCTTTGCCCTGGGATCGAAGGTGAAGATCATGGGTCCGAAGGACGTGGTGGAGAAGTTTAAGAACGAACTGAAGGATATGAGCGAGATGTACAGCTGATCATGAGGTGCATCGGAACTCCTGAAATAAAGAGCAACAAGCATATACAGATGAAGGGAAATGATTTTTTATGAATCAGATCTTATGCTCCTCAGGTGCATTCCTGGGGAAGGAGAATAACAACGACTACACACTCTTAAAGGAGTATGCAAAACGGCTGAACTGCGACGGTATTGAGCTGATGATCGGAAGGTCATGGTATCCGAAGATGGATGATATGATCGAAACGGTCCGGTCCTACAAACTGAACATTCCGTCGGTTCACGCCAACAAGGCTCTGGGGGAGTACCTCTGCGGCATGACGGCCACTTATGAGAACGGTCAGTTCAACTATTACATTATGACGGAAGCGGAGGAGCAGGAGCTTTTCGAAAAGGGAACGGAGCTGTTTTGCATGAACCTGAAGGCTGCAAAAGAACTGGGAGCTGCCAAAATGGTACTGCACCTCTGGAACGGTATTCCCTCCGATGCACGGATCGACAACAACCTTCGCCGCTTCGGGGAGTGGAAGGCGCTTTCCGATGCAGCCGGCATCGACCTTCTGGTGGAAAATGTGATCTGCAACCAAAAGGATCCCTTATATAACATGAACCTGGTGGCAGCCGCTTATGAGGACGTGGGCTTTGTTTACGATACCAAGATGGCGGAGTTCCACGACCAGACCATGAAGCTGTTCGAGGAACCGAACATTTCCCTGGTCCGGGACGGCAAGATCCGTCATCTGCACATCAACGATTACGGCGGAGGCGTTAAGGACTGGGGCAACATGAAGATCCTGCCCATCGGCAGCGGACACGTGGATTTCGATACATTTTTCAAAAAGTTCTTTGCGTACGGCTACAACGGAGATTTCACGGTGGAATCCACCGCTACGGACAAGGAAGGAAACGTGGATTTCGATATGCTGAACGGATGCTTTGATCGGATCCGGGAGTATCTCAAGAATTCAGAAGCTGAGTTATAAGAAGGCAACATAGACGTGAGAAGGTTTTGATGCTGAGATGGGGATCTCGGCATCCTTTAAGATATTTCGTGAAAGGAGTTTGGGGATGAGAGAACGGATCATTTTGGCACCCGGCGTGAACGGCAGCGGACTGACTCAAAGTCTGGCATCCCACGGGGTGAACAGTTTTAATCTTCGGATCGTGGGTGTGGGGGAGCTGGCCCGCATTGCACTGATGCGTTCCGGAATGGCGATCACCGGGGAGATCCTGAGCGACCGGGAAGAGACTACGGTCATTGCAGAAGCGGTGAAGGGGGAGGAATACTTCGAGAACGCCACTTATTCGGACATTCAGGAGATCGCAAAGGCAGTCCGGAAAATGAGAACCCTTGTGGCGGAAGGCAATGAAGCCGAAAAACTGGAAGAGATTTTGGGGAAGGGCATTTTCCAAAAGAAGAACACAGCGCTTCTGTCGGTTTACGGAAAATACATGCAGCTCCTGAAGGACCGGAACCTGACGGATGCGGTTTCCATTGTCAGAAAGGCATTGGAACATGCAGGTCCCATGGATGCGGACTTTTATACGCTGAAGGAGTTTCCCTTACATCCCCTGGCGAAGGCCCTTCTTGCGAAGCTTTCCGGCGGAGCATTTAAGGAGACGGATCTGGCGGAGTTCTTCGGTGTATCCAAAGAGAGTATCCGTATCTGTGATTTCAGAAACTGCTACGGAGCACCCAATGAGGTGGAACAGATCCTGACCGAGATCTACTCGGGAAGGAGACTTGATCGTACAACGGTGGCAGTGGCGGATCTTGCCACCTACGGCCAGCTCTTTTTCGATTATGCCCTGTTATTTGATCTGCCCATCACCTTCGGCTGCGGGATCCCCATTTCCAATTCGAATCCTGCCAAGCTGATGGTTCTGTACTATCGCTGGATGACCGGCGGCTTCTTCGGAGCGGCCGCCCTTCACGATATGCTTTCCGGTAATACCTTTGACCGCTCAAAGCTTTATGAACTGTATCCCGAAAAGGACGAAGATTTCCACTGGAATACCTTTACGGAGGTGGCCGGTGCTCTTCGCCTGACCAATGATGCGGGGATCAATGAAAAGCGCATTGCCGATTTCAAGAAGGCCCTTGCAGAAGAGGAGGCGCTGTTTGCGGATGAGAAGACAGACGCCGATTCCAAGTCCTACAGAGCGCTTCTCGATAAGAAAAAGTGCATCCCTTATCTGGAGGTACTGGCAAAGGAACTGGCGCTCCCCGCAGAGGATTTCATTCAGAAGTATTCCTTTATCCGCAAGGGGTTTGGGAGCAATTCCGGAAGGCTTCTGATGGCGTTAGATCAGGCATCCTTAAGTACCATCTGTGACGAACTGAGGATCATCCGTGCATCAGGCGTGACTCAGGCAACGGATGATATGATCCGGAACGTGCTGAAACTGTCCGTAGGAGCCTCAAACTGTGAGGAAGGTGCGCTTTACGTGACAGAGATGGAGGACGCCCTTACCTCGGTCCGGGAGGATCTGTACATTGCAGGCCTGTCTGCCTCCAAGTATCCGGGCTCTCCCGTGGAGGATTACCTGCTTCTGGATCATGATCTGGAAGCCTTCGGAGCAGGTGCGGATTATCTGAGATCCGAGGATCGGATTGCGCAGAAGAGGGAAACGCTTCTGACATTGGCCCGGCTTGCAACAGGTCTCGGCTCAAAGATCCATGTATCCTTTGCCGGGCTGAACGTTTCCGAATTGAAGAAGGACAATGCATCCTCCCTGATCTTTGAACTGTACCGTGAGGAGCACGGGGAGAATGTTACTTCCAAGGAACTGGAAGAACACATCACCGGGGTGGCCTATTTTGAACCGGCCATAGCAGTGACCAGAAAGGTCGGAGAAGCCTACAGCGAGGGGAAACTTGTTATGCCACGTGCGGTCGGCACACGGATCCCGACGGCGGTTCGTCCGGACCCGGAAAGAGAGTATTCTCCTTCCGCACTGGAGATCTTTTTTAACTGTCCGAGAGCCTTTCTGCTCCGGTCTGAACTGGGGATCCCCGAGCCTGAGGAGGATAAGCCCTTCGAGGTGATCGATGCGAAGCATTTCGGTACCCTTGCGCATGAGATGATGGAGCTTCTGGGCGGTTCCGGACTCGGTCTTGAGGATTATCTGAAGGCTTGCTCGGAAGCATTTGACCGTTATCTTGCGGAGCATCCGCCGCTGGTGGCAAAGAATGCAGCGGCAG
>JAGACB010000066.1 GCA_017614345.1 Lachnospiraceae bacterium | reverse complement strand
GCCCCTTGACGGCATCCGGAACTCCCTGCCCTTTGATATTCTGACCATCCATGAGGACGGAAGCTTCGAGCTTTCCGAACGCCGCATTTCCATGCAGATGCAGGAGTACGTGTCCGCCCTTTGCCGAACCACCCAGTACACCGAGGCAAAGGTCTGGACCAAGGTCATCACCAGGGAACTTCTGACCTCTCGGGAGCACCTGACCTTCTTCCTTCGTTTTGCGGAGGATTACGCGGGTAGGATCGGCGATCCCATGAGACCATTTTCCGTGGAAACCTGGGAGAAAGCCTACGCCGAGTGGGAATGTGTCAACGGGGACGGTTCTGTTTGACACAAAAATGTGTTTGTGTTGCAGGTCAAAGACCTGCAACTGAACCGTCCCCAAAAACACAAAAACGTGTTTTTCAGAACCGTCCCCAAAAACACAAAAAGGAGAATGATTATGCTGACAGCAATTCCGCCGAAGAGCAGAAAGATCACAAGAACAGAACGGACCGGAGAAGGCATTCTGCTGTATTCGGAGCATGAGATGATCCGGGTGCAGGTGAAGACGCCGGAGATCGTGAGAGTCACGGCTACGCCGGCAAAAGAGTTTTCCGGGAAAGTAAGGCCGGGAGTGATCTGTGAGGAGATCTGTAATGATTTCACCTTTACGGAGGAAGGGGACCGGTATGTGATCGAGACCGGGAAAATTTCCTTGAGAATCCGCAAGGACACCGGCTCCATCGGCTTTTATGATGAGGCCGGAGAGGTTCTTCTGACGGAGGAGGGCAGAGCACCCCACACCTTTGAGGAGTTTGAGACCTATACCCTGGCGGGAGCGGAGCAGAAGACCAGAAAGGTGAAGACTGCGGACGGGGAGAAGGATGTCCTGGAGGAACCCTTGAAGATCTCCACGGGAAAGAGCAACCATATCCGCCTGGATCTGAAGCTCGGGGAGGAAGCCCTCTACGGCTTCGGCCAGCACGAGCTTACCACAGGGTCACTCAGGGGAAAGACGTTGTATCTTCAGCAGGCCAACCGGCAGATCGCGGTACCCTTTGCCATTTCGACCAAGGGCTACGGGCTTCTTGTGGATACCTACAGCCCCATGATCTTCCGGGATGAGGAGAGCATTTCCCATATCTATGTTGAGGCGGATCAGGAGCTGGATTATTATGTCATGTGCGGGGGAATGAACGGCGCCATAAAAAATTACCGCGTTCTGACCGGCAAGGCCGCCATGCTGCCGAAGTGGGCCTTCGGCTATGTGCAGTCCCAGGAGCGGTTTGAGACGGAAGAGGAGATCCTGGATGTGGCCCGGCGTTCGAGAGAAGAAGGCATCGGCACGGACTGCATCGTGCTGGACTGGTTTTCCTGGGGAGATAACCTCTGGGGCCAGAAAAGCTATGATGAAAGCCGTTTCCCGGACCCTGCAGCCATGATCCAAAAGCTCCATGAGGAGCATATCCACTTTATGATCTCCATCTGGCCTGCCATGGGCGAGCTGACGGAGGATCGGAAGGAATTCCTGGAAAATGACCTGCTCCTTCCGGCATGTAACGTTTACAACGCCTTTCGGGAAGAGGGGCGGGACTTATACTGGAAGCAGCTGGAGCGGACACATTTTTCCTATGGAACGGACGCCTGGTGGTGTGACTCCAGCGAGCCCTTTACGCCGGAGTGGAACCACAGGGAGAGGCAGGAGCCGGCAAAGCTTTACGAGGAGTATCTTTCCGAGGCCGGCCTTCGCATGCCCTATGAATACTGCAACAGCTATGCTCTGTACCATGCCATGGGGATCTATGAGAACCAGAGGAAGAGCATGGAGCAGAACGGGACTTTTGAAAAAAGAGTTTGCAATCTGACACGAAGTGCCTTTACGGGTCAGCAACGATATGGTACTATCATGTGGTCGGGGGATACGGCTGCCAACTGGGAGACCCTGCGGGCACAGATCACGGCGGGGCTGCATTTTTCCGCCAGCGGACTGCCCTACTGGACCACGGATATCGGCGCATTCTTTGTGAAGCCCGGAAATGCCTGGTACTGGGACGGCCGCTATGAGGATCCCTTAGAGAATAAAGGCTATGCGGAGCTTTTTGTGCGCTGGTATCAGCTGGGATGCTTTCTGCCGGTGTTCCGGGGACATGGAACCGACTGCAGGCGTGAGCTCTGGAATTTCAAGGGGGAATTCCGGGAAGCTCTGATGAAGGCAAATCGCCTTCGTTACCGCCTCCTGCCTTACATCTACTCTGAGGCGGGGAAGGTGTGGCTTGACGATGCATCCATGATCCGGTGGCTTGCCATGGATTTTTCATCCGATCCGGAGACCCGGGGCATTACGGACCAGTATCTCTTCGGAGAGGCACTGATGGTCTGTCCTGTGACGGAGCCCATGTATTACGATGAGTCCGGCGAGGCGCTTCCGGAATCAGCGAAAAAGAGGAAGGTTTATTTTCCAAAGGGCTGTGACTGGTACGATCTGGAAACAAAAGAGCTGTACCACGGGGGCACCACTGCGGAGGTCTCGGCTGCACTTGATGAGATCCCGGTATTCGTAAAGGCGGGAAGTCTGATCCCCGTGTGCGAGCCGGCACTCTCTACGGAGGAACTGGGGGAAGTAAGCTTTGAAAAGTATGGAGAAGGACCCTTCCGTTACCGCTTCTACACAGATGCGGGAGACGGCTACGGGTATGAGCGAGGGAAATATACGATCAAGGTGTTAGAATGAAACTACTCAAGGAACTCCATAACTATTTCTTCTTCTGCGGGATCGGAAAAGATCCGTACCGGGAAATGAAAAAAGACGCCTACATTTCGAATTTCGTGGTGTGGCGGATCCTCCACGGGCTCATGGCCGTGGTCTTCGCGCTCTTATATCTGAGCTCTCTGTTTAACGAACTGCTGAGGCCCAACCTGATCTTTTATCTGGTGTTGTTCCTCTATTCGCTGTTCGCCATAGCCGCCTTCTGTATCCTGAAGAAGGATTCCCTGGCGGCCCAGATCATCATTTATCTGTCGATCTCGGTGCTGTTTATCTTCGCCTGTCTGATCACCCAGAACAAGCCGGAGCTTCCGGCCACCACCTTCATTGTGTTTTTACTGGTGGCCCCCATGTTCATGATCGACCGGCCGGTGTTCATGGCTATGGAGCTGATCGGCGCATCCACGGTATTTCTGGTCTGGATGTACTTTGTAAAGCCCTATGAGATCTGGGAAATGGATATGATCAATGTGATCCCCTTCACCCTCCTCGGCATTGTCCTCAACATCATAGCCAACACCATCCGGATCCGGGAATTTGTCCTGACGCGTCAGATCGAGATCCAGAAGGATACGGATGACCTGACGGGCCTGAAGAATAAAGGCGCCCTGACCCGGGAGATCAGTGATTATCTGGCTGATCCCGCCACAAAAAAGGCCATGCTCTTTATCCTGGACGTGGACCACTTTAAGTCCATCAACGACACCTATGGCCACGATGTGGGAGACTTTGTCATCTCCGGTCTGGGTCACCTGATCGGTGAAAAGTTTCAGGAGGGTGAGATCACCGGCCGTTTCGGCGGCGATGAGTTCATCATTTTCGTGAAAAATGTTGCCGACCCGGAGAAAACACGGGTCATTGCGGCAGAGATCATCACCGGGGCCTTTGATTCCATCAAGATCCCGGATACCGGAGAAGGCGTCAACGTCAGTCTGGGCGCCGCCCTCTACACCGGAGGGGAGATCACGTATCCCGAACTGTTCAAGAAGGCGGATACCGCTTTGTATCAGGCAAAGAGGGATAACATGAAGAAGTTTTGTTTGTATCAGGAATCGGAAAACTAACTAAGAGATTCTGTTTGTATCAGGAATCGGAAAACTAACGAGAGATCTTGTTTGCATCAGGAAGCAGAGAATCAATGAAGATACAACGTCCCAAGCCCACAGGTGAATATGCCGTAGGTACCTTTACCTACACGGTCCGCAATGCCCGGGAGGAGGTCATAAACCCCGGCACCATGCGGAGCGTTCCTGCGCGGGTTTATTATCCTGTTCGGAAGGACGCAGTAAGCGGTCTCTCACAGCCCCGGACCCTGAGCCCCAACGTGGTCGCCGGCATAAAGAAGGTGTTCCACCTTCCCATCAGCTTTGACCGCATGGAGAAGACTGGGGAAAATGTCTCCGAATGCTACGAGAATGCACCTTTTATAGAGGGAGAGCATTTCCCCTTGATCCTGTTTAACCACGGCCTGTATTCCTATCGGGAGGAGAATTCCTTCCTCTGCATTGAGCTGGCTTCTCACGGTTATGCGGTGATCTCGGTGACGCATCCACTGGAGGCGTCCTGCGCGGAGCTTGATGACGGAACGGTGATCTTCGCCGACAAAAAGGTCACTGTCGGTCGCTATCAGCCCTTCTGGAAGGCCTATCTGGAGTTAAAACGTTTTGAAAAAATGAAGGGGACCGATAAGGAACTTTCCGACCGCTTCAGTGAGCTGGAGAGATTGTACTGCAGGCGGGAAAATGACCGGATCGAAGAGTGGGTGAAGGACAATGAAGCAGCCCTCGGCTATGCGAAGG
>JAGACB010000065.1 GCA_017614345.1 Lachnospiraceae bacterium | reverse complement strand
CCCGGGCAAATAAGTTCCATCAATCTCATGATACGCTCCTTTCCGGCGACAACGCCGCCTTTTCAGATCCGTTTTTCAGGATCATTTCCTTGCATGATATTCTATCATGTCCCGGGAAAAATCTTTTACGAGAACATTACGGGGGATTTTCAGAATTATAAAAACAAGGCGATGATCCGGGGGATCATCGCCGTATAAATAAGGAATAGTTTGTCTCACTTGTGCACCTTTAACTTCACCAACAAAAATCAAGTTTCGCATTATTTTCCGCTTTGAAGCAATTGTCCGGCGTCATAAAGGTAATGTAGTCCTTGAGGCGCTTTAAGTCTTCGTATTCGGACAGAGTAATGAGGCCGTAATAGTCCTTGCCGCCCTTTTGGAAATGAAGGACGTAGCCGTGTTCTCTCCGATCGGTGAGTACGGTATCTGCCAGAGCATTGGCGGTAAAGGCATATTCGTAAAGCTGATATTCCTCCTCGGAGCGGTTCGGATAGTCCTTCCGGTAATCCTCGGGATAGATCCAGCGGAAGTAGGCCGGATGGTCTTCCTTCTTGATGCTGGTATATTCGGCAGCCATCATACCCAGATTCTTAAAATCGATCTTGCGGATGCCTCCTCGGAACACATGGCCCTCAAGGTCTGCGATTTTGCAGTAATACATGGGGTCATCGTCGTAGCGGACGTTCTGCTGATCGAGGATCAGGACCTCTGCCATCTCCATTCTCCCGGCTGCGATCTCTTCCACAAACTTGTTCCAGGCAATGGCAAGAAAGCCGCCCTTCAGGCCGTTTGCCTTCTCCTTCGGCATGATGCAGAACTTCAGCGAAGAAATCTCAGGTCTTGTCGCATCGTGCTCCATGATCATGTCACGGCGCTTGCCCTGAAGCTGCAGAAATTCATTCTCCTCCCAGACATCGTATTCGATCCTGAGGTCAAGCAGTTTCTTCTGAAGTGCGGCGAGTGTCGCATCCATCGCGATCTGTGTGATCAGTGTCGCAAGAGATCCGTCATACTCTTTCTCGTGATCGAGAGCACCTTTCTTACGTGCAAAGTCCTGGAAATTCAAAAACTGAAGCAGATCATTTACTTCGATTTGGCTCATATGCGTGGTCCTTTACTTTGCGCTCTTCTTGCTCTTCACCCGGATGAACAGTCCTATGAGGACATTTCTCACCTTGCGGGTGCCGATGGCAAGGGCGCGTTCAAAACGGTTTAACGGGAAAATGTTCCCGGCGGAATATTTGTCAAACAGGCGGATGTGCTCTGCGGTGTAGACATTCTCGCCGCCGCCCATCATGTGGCCGGAGTTGGAATCCGTGCGGACACGGAAGGCATTTAAACGTTCCTTGATCACTGCCACACGGCCTAAGGAGGACAATGCCAGCCAGAGGTCGAAGTCCAGGATGTAGGGGAAGCATTCGTCAAAACCGCCTACGTCTTCGAAGTCGCTCTTTCTGAACAGGGCGCAGACGGGGTTGCCGTAGAAGTTGTTGAAGATCATGGAGGGCTTGGCCAGCTTTCTGCCGTCAAAGACACCGCGGACCGGCCAGTGAAGATATTTTCCAATGGTCTCGTCCTTTTCATTGATCAGGTCGGTGCCTGTCACCACCAGCTTGATGTCCGGGTGGCGAAGGAGCAGAGGAAGGCTCTTTTTGATGCAGTCCGGGTAAACCAGGTCGTCTGCGGGGATCAGCTTCACGTACTCGCCCCGGGCCGAACGGACGCACTTGTTCCAGTTGCCGGTCATGCCAAGGTTCTTTTCGTTGCGGATCACCCTCAGGCGCTTGTCGTGGAAGAGTTCCAGCACCTTCAGGGTGTTGTCCGTGGAGCAGTCATCCACCACCACTACCTCCAGGTTCGGGTAGTCCGTAGCAAGCGCAAAGGTAACGGTTCTGCCGATGTAGCGTTCGCTGTTATAGGCCGGGATCACAATACTTACAAGAGGTTTTTTCGCCATCGCAAGATCCTCATATTTCTCTGCTCCCGACCATGAGACATGACCGGGAGCAGTGATTCGTCTTCATAAAATCTTCAGACCGGGAAAATGATCTTCAGATTACTTTACGGTTACGGAAGTAATGTGGGGATTAACGCCCTCATACCAGTACAGGAAGCCTTCCATGTCAACGGTGTCGCCGACCTTCAGGTTCTTAACTGCGGAGTAAACATCTGTGGTCTTGTCGCAGAGGTAAGACTCAACGGTGAAGGTGTAGGTGGTGCCGCCTGTGGAAACCTTGAAGTACAGGTCATCTCCGTCGGAACCGGAACCGTCCCACTTGTAAAGGTAAGCAGCGCCGTTGTCGTCAGCAGCCTCTACCTTCATTCCCTTGAAGGAAACAAACTCGTTCTGATGCTTGATCAGATCGTCGGAACCCAGCAGAGAGGTTACATCATATGCCTCTGCAATGTACTTTCCGTCTTCGATCTCGAAGGTAGTATCGATGATCTCTACTTCTCCGGACCATTCAGCCTTGTAACCGGTTACCTTGATCTTGGTTCCGGGAACCAGCTTGTTATAATCTTCCTCTGAGCAGGGCATTTCATACAGGAAGTATGCACCGTCCTGATCCTGGGTGTAGAAGGTACCCTTACCGTCCCACCAGGACTGCTTTGCCTGAACATAAGTCTCAACTACTACCTTGCTCTCCAGAGCGGCAGCAATATATTCATCATGTGTCATAACACCCTCGGACTTGGCAGGTGCTTCAGTCTTGGTTTCGGGAGTTGTTGTAGGTTCTGTACCGGTGCAGGCTGTCATGCCGAGAACCATTGCAGTTGCAAGTAATAATGCAAGTCTTTTTTTCATTGATAAATCTCCTTTCTATGTTGCAGATCGATCAAACATTTTCCTATGATACTTCAAGTGCATATTATACAGATTTTTTTTCAGTATGCAATATTTATTTTTTGTGGAGAATCGGGCATTATATGATGATCCGTTTCCATGACATCCATTATGACGATCTCAGTTTTTCTTCGCTTTGTACCTTCTGACTGCAACCACGATCCCCATACCGATCCAGGCAATGATGATGGATGCGATCAGAAGCTTGGATGCTAAGGGCAGAGGCATATCCTTCCGGCTTTCCCCGGTGGGACTCACGGAACTCATCTGGTCAAAGTGATACCTGGCCTGTGTAGTGGAAAATAACTCTTCCATGTAGGCATTGTCCACGGTCTCCTTCCGGCGCTCGGACTTGCAGACGCTCTCAATGAGGGAGCCGGCCGCATCACGAAGGGAGGCGGAGCCGTTGAACACGGGGGTCACAAAGGTATGGTCCAGGTTATTTAAGAGAAGCTCTGCTGCATCGATCTTCACGCTGTAGTAAAGGGAATGATCCTCCTCACTTCCGCGTTTGGACAAATAGTCCTGATATTCCTCCGACTTATGGGCCCGCAGAGTTACAGGCACGTAGCCCTCGGTCTGAGAGTAGGCGATCTGAACATCATTTGTCAAAAGGAACTGGGCAAAGAGCCAGGACGCCAGCACCTCGTTATCATCGCTCTTGTTGAAGATGCAGATGGAGGGACCCTGGGAGATCATCTGAGGATGCTCGGGATCCGCCTGAGGTACCGGATAGACCACGGTCTCGAAGTCCACGATCCGGTCCTGATGAATGTCGGACAGGGGCGCATGGGTGCCCATCCAGGTGGCTCCTGCGGTGGAGTCCACAGCGAAAAGACATTCTCCCGCGTTAAAGAAGTTCCCCGGATAGCTGGAGATCTTGAAGGTGGAAAATGCTCCCGTCCCTGCATGGTGTCCCACTTCATATAAGAAGTTTTTGGTCTGATCCTGGAAAATGAGGATCTGACCGTCCGCCGTGGAGTAGGGCGCACCCACCTGCTTTAAGTACTGGATCATCATGTTGTCCGTGGACTTATAGATGAAGGGGATCATGACAGTCTGGCCGTTGACCTTGAAGTTCCCCTCGGCATCCTTCTCCATGGCTTTTTCGCTGACCTCGAAGATGAAGTCCCAGGTCAGGACCTCGGGCAGCTCGTAGCCCATGGCCTCCACGTAGGTCTTGTTCACGTAGCAGGCTTCGGTGGAGCGCATGTAGGGCAGGGCATAAAGGGTGTCGCCGATATAGCATTCCTGCAGGAACTGAGGTACTATCTCATCCTCCCTTACGGAGTCGTACTTCACCTCGGAGCCTCCCAGCCCGTACCTTGGATCTGCTGCGATATCCGTCAGCGGGAGGACTACATTTTCCCCGGTCATGTAGGTTGCGATGTGGTCGGGGTAGGTGATGCAGACGTTGGGGGTGGTGTTGGTGGAAATGTTCGTGATCACGTCGTTGTAGATGGAGCCGTAATCCGAATAGAGCCGGAGGTTCACGGTGATACTCGGATAGATCTTCTCAAAGTCCCTGATGGACTGTTCGTAGATCCCCACCTGAACCTTGTTGGTGTCGTTCTTGGCCCAGAAGGTGATCTCCACGGGCTTTGTTTCATCAAACTGCTCCGGCACCTGAAATGCATGCCTGGTTCCTGCACCGTGACAGGCGGTGAGTGAGGCAACGGTTGCCGTAAGTATGGCCGAAGCAGTGAGTATCCGGAGGCCGATCATTTTTCTCATCCCTTGGTACCTCCTCTCGAAACGCCTTCCATGATCCGGTTCCTAAAGGCCAGGAACATGATGATGAGGGGAAGGGAAATGACTACCACAGCCGCCATCATGGCAGGGATATTTTCCCGGCCGAAGCCGTGCTCACGGATCTCCTGGATGCCCACGGAAACCAGGTAGTAGCGGGCATCATCGGTGATGAGCCGGGGCCAGACGTAGGAGTTCCAGCACTCGATGACCTTCAGGATCACAATGGTCACGATGGTGGGCCGGGCCATGGGGATCATGACACGGAGAAGATACCTGAGGTCGCTGGTGCCGTCCACCTTGGCCGCCTTGTAAAGCTCCTCGGGGATGCCCTCAAACTGCTCCTTCAGCAGGTAAATATAGAAGACCGATGTCACTGAGGGCAGGATCAGGCCGGCAAAGGAGTTCCTCAGGTTCAGATTCGTGATGGTTACGAAGTTGGTGATGATCACCAGCTCTCCGGGGATCATCATGAGGGAAAGGAACAGGGCAAAGACCAGGTTCTTTCCCCGAAACTGCAGTCTTGCAAAGGCAAAGGCCGCCGGGATGATGATGAACATCATCAGTCCCGTGGTGATGACGGTGAAGAGCACCGTGTTCAGGAAATATTTTCCAAGAGGCACTTCCGTAAAGGCCGACAGATAGTTGGAAATTGTCGGCGCCAGGGTAAAGAGCTTCGGGATCCGCTCGGAGTTGTAGGCGCTGTAGCCCTTCACGGAGGTCAGGATCATCCAGTAAAAAGGAAAGAGGACGATCAGAGCCCAGAGGCCGAGGAAGAGGTAGAGGCCGGCTTTCTTAATCTTATCTATCATGCCGCACCTCCGATCCCTGCTTTGTTGTTGCTCACAAGCAGATTGATGCAGGTGATGGTGAAGACGATGGCGAACAGAATGAGTGCCGCTGCCGCTGCGTAGGAGGGATAGCCTCCGCCTTCGCCGTAGAGCATGTCGTAGACATAACCCACAATGGTGTTCATGCCGGCTGCATTTAAGTCGGTACCGAACAGAGCCACTTCATCGCTGTAGGCCTTGAACGCGCCGATAAAACCGGTGATCACCAGATAAAAGATCATGGGGGAAATGCAAGGCAGAGTGATCCTGGTAAAGATCCGAAGGGACGAGGTTCCGTCCACTCTTGCCGCCTTGTAATAGACCGGGTTCACACTGGCCAGAGCGCTGGTCAGGATCAGGATCTTATAGGGCATAACGACCCAGATGGTATAGAAGCACATGACGAACATTTTTGCGGCGTAAGGTCCCTCGATGAAGTCGATGGAGGGACTGCCGAAAAAGTTTAAGAGCACATTTACCATGCCGTCGGTGTAGGCGGTCTTCTTGAACAGGATCATGAAGACCAGACCCACTGCGAGAGTATTTGTCACATAGGGCAGAAAGTAGATGGTCTGAAAGGCCTGCCTCAAGAACGTGATCCGACTCAAAAAGTACGAGATCAGAAGCGCCAGCGAGGTGGACAGGGGAACGGTGATGATCACGATCACGAAGGTATTCTTCAGGGCCGAAATGAAGTACGGGTCCCGGAGCACATATGCGTAATTGCCGAGTCCCACGCCCTGACGGGTCTGGGAGGCAAAGTTGTAGCCTTCTTCGAGAGAGTAGATCAGGACATCGATCAGGGGATAGACCATGAACACACCCAGAAAAATGAGTGCGGGCAGCAGATACAGCCAGCCCTTAGCCTGTTGTTTCACTTATGGTTCCTCTCTTTCCGTCGGGAATCTTTCCATCTTTGGAAGGATCAGATTTTCGATCTGATCCGTTCCCGACGTTTCTGTAGTTATAATTCCAGTCTGTTTCCGGTTTCCGTGTCAAACAGGTAGAGCTTGGCAGGCCGGATCTTGAAGCGGACAATACGGTCGTCAGATGCACTTTCTTCGGCTGCTTTGGGAGGCTTGCTGTCATCTGCAAGAAGGGCGCGCACCACTTCGCTCTCTGCAGAGCTGATGATGGAGCGGATCACTGCATTTTCCGAGGCTTCGTGGGAGGAAACCACGCTGATGTCACGGCCCATGACTTCCACCCGGTGGAGTTTGCAGGCAAGAGGTCCTTCCGGATCCGGGATGAAGCCCTCCGGGCGGATGCCCACGGTTACCGGGCCTTCCGGAGCCTTGGTGTCTGCGATGCGGTCCTCTCCCAGGTAGAGACCGCCACCCGCCACCCGAGCGTGGAACACATTAATGGGCGGTGTGCCCAGGAACTTGGCTACAAAGAGATTCACGGGGTCCTCATAGACGTCCTGAGGCTTGCCGATCTGCTGGATCACACCTTCCTTCATGACAATGATCAGGTCGGAGATACTCATGGCTTCCTCCTGGTCGTGGGTCACGAAAATGGTGGTGATGCCGGTGCTGGTCTGGATCCGCCGGATCTCCTCACGGGTGGAAAGGCGGAGTCTGGCATCCAGGTTTGACAGGGGCTCATCCAGAAGAAGGATCCTGGGAAGCTTCACGAGAGCTCTTGCAATGGCCACTCTCTGCTGCTGTCCGCCGGACATCTCCGAGGGCTTACGCTCCATCAGTGCTTCGATCTGCACCAGCTTTGCCGCGGTCATGGCCCGCTCTTCCATCTGCTCCTTGGTGATCTTGTCCTTCCCCTTCAGGTTCTGAAGCGGGAAAATGATGTTCTGCCTTACCGTCATGTGAGGATACAGCGCATAGTTCTGGAAGACCATGCCTACGCCTCTGCGTTCAGGCGGGAGCTCTGTCACGTCATCCGTGTCGAAAAATATTTTCCCTTCCGTGGGCTTTTCCAGTCCGCAGATCAGGTTCAGTGCGGTACTCTTGCCACAGCCGGAGGGTCCCAAAAGCCCCACCAGCTTGCCGTCCGGGATCTCAAATGTAAAATCATTGACCGCAACCACATCCTCATGGATCTTCTTGTTCCGATTGGGGAAGCGCTTGGTCAGGTGTTCTAAGGTTACCTTCATGGGTTAGCTCCTCTTGTTTCATTAAGGAATAGTTTGCTTCGCGCTGCTCAGCAAACGGGATGCGCTCATAATGCCTTGCATTATGAGCGATTGTTTGAGGTTCTTCGAACCTCAAACTTTCACATAATAATGTCTCGCAATCCACCTCGAAAGGCCCGAGAGGCCGGGGTAGACGATACGTTCGGAAACATTTATCTGATCCAGCATGTCTCTGACACGCCAGCGGAGCTTGCGGTCGATGACATACTTCACGGTGTTATCCGTGTGCTTGTCGAGGAATTCCTCGATGTCCGTCATGTCCATGGGGATAATGGAAAAGAAGGAATACTGGTTCACGATCCGGACGTCCATGGAGGGCGGCTCTACAATGACCATGGCAGAGTCGTGCATGTCTTCGTCGTATTTTTCCAGGCGGTTACCGGTGATCGCCGAAAGCATATCTACGGTAAAGTAGGTGGAGCTCCGTTCATTTACCACGTCCTGGTAATCCCGGGGCAGAAGGGACTGGATCTCAGCCATGTCGATCCGCCATACCATGCAGTCGTGGTCCTCCATCTCGGACAGGTCCGGCTCGCAGGTTGCAAAGTGGAGGCCCACCAGGGGTGAATGTGTCCAGTCAAGAAGGCGGGTCGGAAGTCCGTAGTGCTGGCCCATGATCATGGTCCGCCAGACAGAGGAGTTCACGGAAGGATCGCTGACCATGGCGTATTTTGCAAAATTCTCCAGGATGGCCCGTTCCAGATTCCGCTCCAGGTCTCCGCAGTTTCTGTGAAGCGACGTGGTCATTTTAAAGGACGAGTCCAGCATTCCCCGGTACACATATCGGCTGCGGTTCCGTCGCAGATCCGCGCGGTAATCCTGCTCCGAAAGCAGAGGCAGCAGTCCGTCAAGATCGGTGATGATTCTTTCCGTGATCATAAGCATTTCTCCTTAGGTTTTGAAAGGATCGTCGGGCTTATCAAAGCCCAAACTTCTACAAGAGGTAATTTTACTCCGTTTATGCTTAACGGTCAATGGGAAGAGGTGACAAGGAGCGGTTCTTTTGTCACCTGCCTGTCGGAAAGAAATCCGAAAGAAAACCGTAATCCGCCCGACGCTTACGCGCATTGACTTTGCGGGGCGGAATCGATAAAATTTGCTTATTATCACAAAGGCTCATACAGTGAGCATACGAAAGGAGTAACAAATGCCTCTTATTATTTCGGGAACCGCATCCTTTGTGTCGGGGATCAGTTTTATCAACCTCTTAAAGGTTCTTCCGGACCTCATTTACCTGATCAGGTACAATCCGCTCCTGGGAGGAGTGGTGATGCTGATCACGATCCTCCTCATCGCCAGCCTTTGCAAGCTGGTGGACAAAGCCGAGGAGCCCTGGTGGTCGCAGCTGGTGCCGTTCTACAATGCCTATGTTTTAGCCAAGATCACCTTCGGAAACGGATGGTTCTTTCTGTATCCGCTCCTCGGCCTGATCCCTTTCATCGGAGGGATCCTGGTGACTGTGCTGGCGATCTTCCAGTACTACCGGCTGGCCAAGGCCTTCGGCCTGGGAATCCTCACAACTCTGGGGCTGATCTTCCTTCCCTTCGTTGTCATTCCCTTCATGGCATTTTCCCCTTCCGTTTATTTCACGGGAGTAGAGGATATTTCGGGACTCAGGTTTTAATTGCTGATAAATGGTGATGACAGGGGGACGGTTCTTTGTCACTTGTCAAAATCATTTGGTTGACATTTTATTTCCGATATATTATGATATCGTTGATTTCGGAAAATATGATTATACCGACATCTAAAACGTTTAAGAAGGAGAATAGGAAATGAATCTTATTAACCAGTTGGCAAGTGTATTTGCCAGAAATTACAATTACAGTTATTCATCCGGAAACAACGGCAGCGGGATTGAGGCATTATTCGTCGGAGGAATGCTGATCTTTTATCTGATCATGATCGGCGTTACGCTCCTGCTCAGCCTGGTCATTGTTGTCAGCATGTGTAAGCTTGCTGCAAAAGCCGGAGAACCCTGGTGGTCACAGCTCATTCCGTTCTACAATTCCTATGTATATGCTAAGATCTGTTTCGGTAACGGTTGGCTGTTCCTGTGCGTCTTTATAACTCTGGTTCCTATCATCGGATATCTTTGCCTGTTTGTGTTTGTTTACTATCAGTTCTACAAGCTGGCGATTGTATTCGGAAAAGGCATCGGAACCTTCCTGGGTCTGGTCTTCCTTCCCGTTATTTTCTTCCCGATGCTGGCTTTCGGAAACAGCACTTATCATCCGGAAAATGCAGATTTCTTCGGAAAGACATTCTGATCGAAATGATCACACAACAAATAAGCACCTCGTCCGGATCGGACGGGGTGCTGTTTTATTTGCTTTTTTTATTTGCTCTTTTTTTGATCAAGATCAGTGTGCGATCAGCCCGTTTAAGAAGTCCACTTTTTCCTCGTGGTACTCTGAATGACCGAAAGCCAGATACGGCAGGAAAACGATCCTCAGGAAAATGAGTCCGAAGAAGACCAGCAGTCCTTCTCCGTAGACTTCCGTCATTTTCCACTGCAGGTAATAGTAGTAAACCAGATAAACCATGCTTCCGATGTACGGGATAAAGGTCACAAACGTCAGCAGGAACAGCCAGCCGTTTCCGAAGACCAGTTCATTCAGGATGTAACTGTTGTAGAACGGGACCCATGCCTTCCAGGGCTCTTCATACGCTTTCGCAAACAGCTTCATCATGCAGATGGCCTGAAAGATATAGGAGAATACTCCGATTGCCAGCGAGATCAGCATGAGGATCCCGTAAAACATTAAGAAGAATCCCGGTGAATTCATGTAATGTGCAAATTGTTGCATAGTATACGGTTGCATAGCGAATACATCTCCCTGTTTTTTTCTTCGATATCTGCATTGACTCCGAGCATTATGATCATGTGTATCTTCGGCGATACTTCTTACGCTTCGGATCAATGTTGATCCTTCCTGTCGGCCTCAATGCTTATCGTTCTCGATTCTATTATGAATGCAGGGAAAAGTCAATCGAATGCAGGTGACAAATGATTACTTTTTTCTTTCACTTTCCGGGATCTTTTGTTTGGGTGATCTTGTTATATCGTTATCTTCGGGGATCACTTTCGCCCGATTGCCTCATTTACCCCGGATGCGTTTATGTAATCGCCGACTTTTTCGATGAAGCAATCCTCCTCATTCACCATATAAACATGAAACATTCCGTCTGCAGGGAAAATGATATATTCACCGTTCTTCCAGGCTTTCATGTAACCGTCGTTCATCTCGGTGTCATTTTCCCAGTCGGAAAAGACAAAGGAAGCATCCTGATAGGGGATCCGGTCAAAGCCCGTAATGCCCTCGATCTTAACAGCATTCCGATATCCGGCCGTTCCGCCGTTCATCTTTGTAACGGAGACCATGGTGCCCCGGGCCAGTTCTCCGTCATTTAACGTATAATTCGGAAGTTCTCTTTCGTAGTTTTTGTTCACCACGGGGGTCCAATGATCATGACCCAGAAACGAAGAATAGACATAATAGGTGTGGCCTGACTTAAACAGATAGATCTCGCTGAGATCCATCGCTTCGTATGTGACCTCATCATCAGAGGTGCGAAGGCCCATGGCGATGTCTGCTCCGTAGATCGTATCGTAGGTTCCCACCCAGGCGCCGTCCCGGTAGACATGATACTTGTTATAGGACCCGGAAGAGATCACTTTGATCACGCCGTCATCGGAAACATATCTCGGAGCCCTGAGGTCCTGATCAATATTCGCATCATAGGGCTGAAGGTACCCGCCTGAGATCGCATCAGCGTAGGTCACCGCCTTAGTAGAATACACCTTGCGAATGTTCGGCACATTACTTAAGCCGGATACGCCGCCGTCCACCAGTTCGAGATCGGCGGTCACCTGCAGAAACTCCCCGTCATTCATGGAAACAGTCGCGGGCGGATCCGCATAAAGATCCTTCCATCCGTCCGTGGGGCTCACATATCCGCGATATCGATCACCGCTGCGGAACACAATGATATCCGTTTTCCCCACATCTGTTCTGTACTCCTTGTCATACACCGCTCCGCCGGACCCGCCTGCCTTGCAGCCCCCGAGCAACAACACAGAGCACAGCGCAATGAGCAGCAATAACATGGTTTTGGTTGCTTTTTTCATACTTCCCTCCTGTTTTTTGCATTGAAGCATTGCTGACAACAATGACCGGCTTCTCCGCCCCTCGGTCACAAAAACGTGTAAATGGGGACGGTTCCAAAAAACACATTTTTGTGTAAATGGGGACGGTTCTGAAAAACACATTTTTGTGCAAAACAGAACCGTCCCCAAAAACACATTATTTCTTTGTGAAGGTGTTGAAGATGCCTCTTGCAAGGGTGGCGCCTAAGTTGCCGCCCAGCTTCTTGCCGAAGGTGCCGCCCACGGATTTGCCCACGGTGTTGCCGACTTCACGGCCGACGGTTCCGGCAACGGTTCTGCCGACCTTACCCATTTCCGTGCTCACAACCTTCTTCTTGCGCTCTTCTTCCTTGGCTGCAGCTGCTGCGGCCCGCTCCTTTGCCTTGGCTTCCTCGCGTTCCTTGCGGAGGCGCTCACGCTCCTCGGCGGCTGCCGCACGCTCTTCTGCCTTCTTCGCCTCACGCTCCAGTCTTGCCTGCTCGCGCTCATCGGCCGCCTGCTGCTTTGCAAGGGCCTTGGCCTGCTCAGCCTCCAGCTTTGCCTGCTCCTTCGCAAGACGGTCAGCCTCTGCCTGATCAGCCGCTGCCTCTTCGCGGTCTAAGTGCAGACGCTCCAGAAGCTCATAAGCGGAATCCCGGTCGAACATCTCGGCATACTTCAGCTGATACATGCTCTGCTGGATCATCATTGCCCTGTCCGCATCCGGAACCGCACCCATCAGACTCTGAGGTGGCAGCACCTTTGCCTTCTGGACAATGGTAGGCACACCGTCAGGTCCCAGAACGGAAATGAGAGCCTGGCCCGTTCCGAGTTCGGAGAGAACCTCTACCGTATCGAATGCGGGATTTTCCCGGAAGCCCTGAGCAGCAGCCTTGATGCTCTTCTGCTCTGCAGGGGTGTAAGCCCGGAGTGCATGCTGGATCTTATTTCCCAGCTGGGACAATACACCATCCGGCAGATCTCTCGGGTTCTGAGTTACAAAATAAATGCCCACGCCCTTGGAACGGATCAGCTTCACCAGCTGCTCCACCTTGGAAACCAGCTCCTTCGGAGCATCGTCAAAGAGCATGTGTGCTTCATCGAAGAAAAATACCATTCTCGGCTTGGCCATGTCTCCTGCCTCGGGAAGGCTCTCGAAGAGTTCGGAGATGAGCCAGAGCATGAATGCTGCGTACATCTTCGGGCTGAGCATCAGTTTTTCGGAAGCAAGTACGTGGATCATTCCGCGCATGCTCATATCGCACTTCAGCAGGTCTTCGATGTTGAGGGCAGGCTCGCCGAAGAACATTTCCCCGCCTTCTGCTTCAAGGGCCACAACGGCACGGATAATGGCTGCGATGGACTGCTTTGCCATGGAGCCGTACTGCATGCTGTATTCGGAAGCATTTTCACTGACATACCGGAGCATGGAGCGAAGGTCCTTGGTGTCGATGAGGATCAGGCCTTCATCGTCCGCGATCTTAAAGACCACGTTCAGGATCGCCGACTGGGTCTCATTTAAGCCCAGAACACGGCCCAAAAGGAGCGGTCCCATCTCGGAGACAGTGGTCCGAAGAGGAATGCCCTTCTCCTGGAACACATCCCAGAAGGTGGTGGGATAAGCCTTTGCGGTGAATCCGCGCTCGGCAAGGCCCATGGACTGCACTCTGGAAACTACATTTTCATTCATATCACCTTCCCGGAACATTCCGGCAAGGTCGCCCTTGGCATCCGCCAAAAATACCGGAACGCCGGCGTCACTGAAGGACTCCGCGAGCACCTTCAGGGTAATGGTCTTTCCTGTACCGGTTGCACCGGCGATCAGGCCGTGTCTGTTGGCCATGGAAGGATAGATCACAACATCCTCCATGTCCCAGGTCTTTCCGATCAAAATCTTCCCGTCCAAATACATATCGCTGCTCTCCAATTCTCTCAAAAATCTGCCGGTCCCTTCTCACGAAACCGGGCAGATAATATTATAGCATAACCGCAGGGGTTTGTCACGAGGTGGTGCAGGGAAATGGGGCACAACCGCCTTCGCCCTTGCACCAAAAAACCGCCGACTGTCCAAGCAGTCAGCGGTAGTCTGATTTCCTATGATTTTTCAATCCTTCTCAATAATACTCAATAACTCTCTACTCTTCTCAGTTATCCGTTATGCCAACTCAACCTCAAACACCAGCTTATCGAACGAAGAATCCTTTGTTGCATTGTTGCAGTGGTATCTGTAGATTTTTCCCTTTTGTTCCAATATCATTCCGCTGAAGTCCGTCTGGGAATACATCTCATTTTTCCCGGTCCAGCTCTTTTTCTCAAACACGTTGTAAATGATCAGAAAACCCTCATCGCACCGGCACTCGATCTCAAGTTCGTCCGTGCACTCATCCTTCCAAAGAATGAAGGATTTTCCCGAAATGCCGTTTATCAGCAGCTCACCTTCGCCATCGGCCATCGCAAGAAACACTCCCTGTCGATTCGGGGCTTCGGCGCTCACAAATCTAAGTTTCATGTGCTGATTCTGACTGATTTTAAGTGCATCCCGCTTGATAATTTCTTCCTCACAATCGGAAAACTGTATATTCAGTATCCGGTTCTTCAAAGATCTGTTCATAAGCAACTACCGTTTTCCAAAAGCAACATCCGTCAAAACTACCGTTTCTTCAAAGTTCCGGCCGTACGATTCACACCTGCACCTGCATTCTTCTCGAAATGGTCACGATCAGGAGCTGAAGCGCCACACGCTTTTCCATGCCGCCGGTTCGGGTCGCGGTGTTGGTGTCCACGCACAGGATGTCGTAATCGCGAAGTTCTTCCTTGGAAAATGCACTCGCCTGGCGGCACATTTTCTTGACAATGTACGGATTCATCTTCAGGGAAGATGCGATCGCAGCCTCGGTGCGGCCATCGTCCCGAAGGGATTTCATGATCCGGAGCCTGTGAAAATGCTGGCCCAGAAGAAGCATCACCTTCTCCGGCGCTTCCTTCAGCACCTCAAGGTCATAGTACATGGACAATGCTTCCTGCTCCTTGCCCGCTGCCACCGCTTCGATCATGGCAAAGATCTGATCTTCAATGGTGGGAATGGTGACCAGATTCACCATTTCACAGGTGATGGGCTTGCCGGCCGAATAAGCCGCCAGCTTGGTCAGCTCGCCGTTCATACGGTCCATGCTGTCACAACATTTTTCAATGAACAGAGCAAGGGCGTCCTTCTCGATGGTGGCGTTCATCTTCTCAAGGGTTCCGATGCACCATTTTCCAAGGGTTGCGTTGTCGGGGTGATCCAGATTTGCAGCGTACCAGTTCTTCACCACACGTTTGTAGAGGCGTGTAGTGCGATTTAAGTCGCGTTCAATGAAGATCAGGTAGGTGGTGTCCGGAAGATTCTCCATGAACTCGAGCCAGCCTTCCTCTTCCTTCTTGAAGATACCTGTATTTTCCAGGACGATCAGTCTTCTGGGGGCAAAAAAGGGCATGGTCTGTGCGGTCTCGCGGACCTTGTTCAGATCTACATTCGGTCCCTCGAACTGGGTGTAATTCATTTCCTCCGCAGCCTGGCCGCCGCCCATCATTCCCATCATGCCCATCATCCCGCCGTCATCTTCCTCTTCGGCCGGTGCGGTCAGAATGCCCTGCTTCAGGGACGCCTTGTAGCTTCTGATCAGAAACTCTTCCGGCCCATAGAGCAGGTAGATATGTGAGAATTTTTTTGCAGCCAGATCGGCATTCAAACGTTTCATGGTAAGCCTCGTGTAAGGGGAGTTTGGTTCTTTGTAATAGTTGAACTACCATTTCCCCATCATATTTTCATATTAGTTGTTCAAAGATCTGCAACTATTCCGGATTCGCATCATTCCAGTCTGCAAGACATTTGTATTGGCTCGACTGTGAAAGCTTCGTTTGCAATCCGTTTACAGTATCTCCTGTAATAAACTGATTCGGATGCAGGATACCAATAGGAACCGCTTCAAACCACTTAACATAACAGCCTTGCCGACAGCTACAATTTTATCTGAAATGGGATTCTTTGTCAAACTTATTCAGGGGAAAGAATTATCGTTACAGTCAATCTTCAAAGTAGCCATTCATCAGCATCCGAAAGCTAAGAAAAGCTTCTCTTGGGGACTTGTCTTAGCTGAGAAGATTCCAAAAGACCATTCATTGACACCGAAAAGCTAAGAAATGTTTCTTATGCGGACTTATCTTAGCCAAGGTCACATTCCAAATGTTACTAATCGGCCCAGATCAGCTAAGATATTCTTCTTCTAGGGGCTTTTCTTAGCTAAGGTTACTTTCCAAAGGTCACTAATCATCCACAATCGGCTAAGATATCCTTCTTTTTAGGTCTTTTCTTAGCCAAGGTTACTCTTCGGAGTCACTAATCAACCCCATAGGCTAAGATAATCTTCCTTCGAGAATTATTCTTAGCCATTGCTATTCCTGACAGATCAATACTCCGCTTTGAATACCGAGGCTTTTTTGATTCATTCATATCCTAATCGTTCTTTCAGTTTTACGACCATCCTGCGGATATCCCTGGTATTCAACGGATGCTTTCCTGTTTCAAATGTGAAAACGAACGAACTATACTGATATATGCCATTCGCTTCATAATTTCGAATCTTGTTGAAAGCCATATTCCGATAATCCATATCATCCATAATACCAAAATGTTCCCAGTATATTTCTTTTCGTTCATTCAGATTCAACAGAGTAAAATCCGGATGAACCAATCCGGTAGAAAGTAACAGCGGCTTTTCATACAAAAACGGGACAGACATCTCATCCAGAATATCCGCTATGATCACCTCTGATTTAGATCTGACTCGTAAACCATTTCGAGTATAAAACTGAGGAACGTTTTCACCGAATTTTAATCCCTCAAATATCTGAGCCTTCCATTCTTTGAGAAAAATCTCGTCAGGAATATGGGGCAAATTTACCAATAGCCGCTTGCCCGGTGAAATCCTTTCAAGCGCTGCCTGAAAAGGGTCCTCAACTCCTGTCACTGAACATTTTTCCAGGCTTTCCAATGCTTCTTTAAGGACTTTGATCAATTCTTCATCATACTCAATCTGGGCAAGCACCACGGCCATACTTTCATTCCTTCTATGAATATACTTGCCATTTTTGTTCGAACCCCGTTCTCTTAAGAAATACTGATACACCTCCCCGTGTTTTGCAGCCCGAAGCCTGGCATCATCCGGAACCTGTTTTTTCAGCCGTTCCAATTCTGCTTCTGTACTCATTAACTGTTCTTTCAAATACTGTTTCTCAATAACGATGTCTTTGTCTCTTATCATAACTCCTCCTTGATCATCTTCTCTCAAATATTCTTTATTAACTTACCCCATTGATGGCCAATGTAACCGACATGTAATCGTAAAGGCTAAGAGATGTTTAGTTTTAGGTCATTTCTTAGCCACAACCTTCCAAGGTGGCCGGCCTGCGACTCCAAAAGGCTAAGAAATGCTTCTTTTGGGGTCTTATCTTAGCCACGGTCTTTCCAGATGGCCGGCCTTCGGCTCCGAAAAGCTAAGAAATGCTTCTTATGCGGACTTATCTTAGCCAAGGTCTTTCCAGATGGCCGGCCTGCGACTCCGAAAAGCTAAGAAATGCTTCTTTTGGGGTCTTATCTTAGCCACGGTCTTTCCAGATGGCCGGCCTTCAGCTCCATAAGGCTAAGAAATGCTTCTTTTATGGCCGGTTCTTAGCCGAAGTTTCCTTTTGATGTCTCCGGCATCGATCTCACTCCCTAATCACCTGGAATAGGTCATTACTTCAACTCTCTCTCCTTCCATCCTCACCGTCACACACCCGTCCTGATCGGTCCGATAAAGTTCTGCTCCGACATTTCCGACTCGCCGGATAACCTCCGGGGTAGGATGGCCGTATCGGTTCACACCCACGGAACATACCGCCTGCTCAGGGGAAAAGAAACTTAAGAATTCCTCGGAAGAAGAATACTTCGAGCCGTGATGCGGAAGCTGAAGGACAGTTACCGGAAAGGAGTCTTTGGGGGCCGGGGCCTCTTTCATCAGTCCGATAAGCTCCTCTTCTGCGCCGACAGTAGTGATGTCTCCGGTCAGAAGAATTCTTGTTCCTTCGTATTCATAAAGGAGAACCTGGGAGTTGTCGTTGTCTCCGATCCCATCGGTGTTAAGAGGCCAAAGGCAGGTGATTCCGGCAGAAGGCTCAAATGTCATACTGTCTCCGGCCTTCCACAACTCCACTGTTCCGCCACGTTCTTCCACTTTTCGGATGATTTCTTCCACGCTGCGGGAGTATTCGGGATCTGCCGAAGAATCTGCAGAGGACTTTAGAGAAGATTCTGAAAAATGATCTGAAGAAACAGCCATTACCTCCAATGACTCATCTGCAACCTCCGCCGAGATATTCAAGTGGTCAATGATCATCCCCCGATCCAGTACATCCAAAAAACCATTTACATGGTCCTCGTCAAAATGTGACAGCCAGACCTCATTGATGTGATTTCCGTATCCAAGGTAAGCCAGGTATTGTATCAGGCGATACCTCCCCACGTTGGAAACAGAGGTAGAGCCGCAGTCTGCAACCCCAACCCGGCCATCCGGAAACTCCAAAACGGTGCAGTTCCCCTGACCCACATCAAGAAATGTCACGGTGCTGCCGGTGGTTCGCGGGCGTTTCAAAAGAAGAATGCAGGGAAGAAAAAGCATAAGGATGAGTAACCGGAAAAATGGCTTTCTGATCGCAGAAGTCAAAAAACCACCTCTGTGCATTTTTCTCCACTCTTTACCACTTTTCCCTCTGTTTTTCAGGTCTTCCTGCGCTTCAACATATTCCTCCGCTCCCATTCTCTCACATACTTCTCCACTTTTCCCCACTACCATTCTCTCCCACTGATCCCCACTATCCTCCACCTTCATATCCTGAATGTTTTCCGACTCGACCATGCCGTATGGATTGGCCATGAAGCGCCGGAGGATGCTGCGGCGACGTTCTTCCCGCAGGATCAGATGCAGAAGGGAAAAGAAGATCGCACTGATCCAGACATAGAGGGTCAGCTGCCAAGGCAGGGGGCAACCGGTGTGGTAAACCGGGAGAATGTCCGTGCCGGCCCCGGAGATAAATGTCAGGCCGCGGGTCATGAGTTCGAGGAGGCCGGAGACCGGGAACAGAAGGATCTTCCCCAGAAGCTCGGCTGCTTTGGCAGGGAAGCCATTAATGCAGATTGCCATCGCCCCGAAGACCGCAGCAGCTGCACCCAGATACCAGATGAGGGGCAGAACAGGCAGCACCACCAGATTCAGCAGGATACCATGGAGGGGCCAGGAATAATAGAAGCAGGCATTGATCGGAAGCCCCGTCCAGGCAATGGAGATGCCGCCCACAAGACTGTCCGGAATGAGCCCCTCGGAGGTAGAACGGCCCTTTGTCCGGGCTCTTGAGGCACGGGAAGGGTCCAGCCATTCTCCAAGGAGCGGGGAAATGATATGGACCGCCCCCACAGAAAGTACGGAAAACAGAAAGGCGGATTCAAAAAGCATCTTCGGCTGGCGCAGCAGGATCACCGCCGCTGCACAGCAGAGGCTGTTGGCGCCGTCACTCTTTCGGCCCAGGCCCTCCGCCAGCAGGTACAGAAACATCATGATCAAAGCCCGCTGTCCCGAAATGGTAGAACCCGTCAGCTCCACATAGAGGCCCAGAGACACCACCGAAAGGATCCCGGAAAATGCAAAGGACCCGGGGATCGGTATTTTCCTTAAAAGATGATAGAAGCCCAGGCCCACAATGCCCAGGTGGAGGCCGGAAACCGCTAGGATGTGGCCCACGCCGTGACGGGAATAGAGGTCGTAAAGTTCCTCTTCCAGCTCCTCCCGTTGTCCCAGGATCAGGGTCCTCAGGATTCCTCTGCAGTTCTCGGGAGCAACCAGGTCAATGCCCTTTCCGAGAAGTTCCCGAAGCTCCATCAGTTTGCGTCGCACCAGGAACGAAAGGCCTGAGGGCGTGTTTGCAGGAACCAACCCGAAGCGGCCGGTCAGCGCCGGATCATACATGCTGAAGGAAACACCTCTGGCCCGTTCATAACTTCTCGATGAAAACTCACCGGGATTGGTGGCCTCCCGAAATGGGCTGAGCTGACCCGTAAACTCCACCTGCTCTCCGACTTTCATGGAAGGGTGCCGTTTTTCCATATGGATGACTCCATCCCAGAGCATTTTTGCTCCATTTGATGATCTTGAGGTCATCCTCACATCCGTGAGAGTCACCTTCAGGACACCATCGTCCATGACCACTTCTCGAACTACTCCGGTGATCACGGCTTCATCATCCATGTTACGAACCACGCCGGTGACAGCGGCTTCATCATCCATGTTCCGAACCACGCCGGTGACAACGGCTTCATCATCAGCCTCCCGCACCACACCGGAGATTGATACATCACCATCCGCTGCCTCCAGGATCTGCATCTGTTCCGCAAAACTCCGATCCTCGCTCAATGCGCAATAATTTGCCCAAACGGTCATACCCGCGATCACAGACAAAAAAAGGAGATGTGCTCCGAAGTGGCTGTGTTGTTTGTTCACAGCCTTCGGAGTACATCTCTCCTCGTACATTCTGTCGAAATATTTATTCGCACAATTTGTGCAGATCAGGGGCAGGATCACGCCGGCAAGTAACAGAAGCCGTCCGTATTCCCGGTAACCAAGGCAAATGCCCACGGCCACCGAAAGCGCTATGGGCACAAAGCCCCGCTTGATCCTCATATATTTTTTTCCTTTCCTACCTTCCCAGATTCAGAAGATACGTCTTCACTTCCGGTTGAACAACATACCACCCTGAAGGACCGGCTTGACCGATATATTCTTCCTTCCGTTCAAAACTTTTCAAAAGAGGAACCGTGTTCTTGTAAGTGCCGTCGGAGCTTCCGTTGACCATGATCTGCACGCTGTTGATGTGTGAGAGCTCAGTCAGGGAATTGACAATGCTGTAGATGGTCACGTAAGCATCTATGCCGGCGGGCTCCTTCAGGAAGGTCCCGTCTAAATTCACGTAGCAGATTCCGTCGATGACGGTGACGGACAGGATCCGCACACCGGGAGTAATGGTGGCTTCATTTCCCTCAACCTGAGGACCGTCGATCAGCTTCTTCACGATGTAACGCTCAATGGAGAAGCTCGGGGAATTGTCCGCATAGGAAATGTCAAGAACCTCGGGAACCAGGATCTGGCTGCCGTCCTCAAGGGTGTGTGCAAAATACAGGGTAATCTGGGATTCCTTGTAGTTATTGACGTTTCGGCCGACAACGTAAACAAAATCGTTGGGGGACAGGAAGCCCACCGGGGTCTGAGCCAGGCTCAGCACCGGCTGCTGTTCGCCGATCAACATGAAAATGTAATCGATCCCCTCCAGCTGTGTCAGGGTAAATGTCAGTGCCGCACGGAACAGGATCTCATCGGAGTTATTGTCCCGGAGGGTGTAGCTCGTGAAGTGAACGTAGGCCACGTTGGAGTCCACATGAACAAAGGAAAATACCTGTTCATCGCCGAACACACTTTCCGTAGCGCCGGCGGAGGCATCCTGCATCCGGCCGACTAAGAAGTTGGCGGCGTCTTCCGTGGAAAGTTCCGGATCCAGCTGTTCCTTCTCCGTTACAAGCTCCGTGCCTTCCGTATTCTTGTAGTAGATCCTGACGGTTCCTTCGGGATCCGACTGTTCCGTATCCGGAGACTTCGAGGATTTTTTGCAGCCGGTCAGACTCACCACGGAAAGTGAGGAAAGAAGGAACAACACGGAGAGGATCAAAAGCTCAGTTCTGAAAGCCCTTCTCCTGAAGCTTCTCCGCTCTGTTCTCCGGGAGATCATCCTATCATTCTTCAGTCTCTTCATAGTACCCCTTTCTGAAGACCAGGGGGATCCGGATACGGAATTCGGAACCCTTGCCGATCTCACTGCTGACGTTAATGGTACCTTTATGAAGCTGAACGATCCGCTTCGACAGGGCCAGGCCCAGGCCTGTACCGCCGGTGTCACGGGAGCGGGCCTTGTCAGCCCGGTAGAATCGTTCGAAGATCTTCTCACAATCTTCCTTGGCGATACCGATACCGGTATCCTTCACGGAGACATAGAAATAAACGTGATCCGCGTTTAATGACACGCTCACGCTGCCGTTCTCCACGTTATATTTGATGGCATTTTCCACGATATTCATGAGGGCCAGAGTGAACTTTACCTCGTCCACATCCGCCATGATGGTACGGAAGGTCTCGAAGGTCAGTTCCACGCCCTTGGCAGTGGCAATGGGAGTCAGCCGCTTTAAGAGGGACTCCACACTGTCGTTGATGTTGGTGGTCTTGATGTTCAGTTCCACCGTTCCGCGATCCATACGGGACAATGCAAGAAGGTCATTGATGATGTCATTTTCCCGGTCGATCTCCGAACCGATGTCGCTTAAGAATTCCTTATAAAGCTCGTGAGGGGCATTTTCCTGTCCCAGAAGGGAATCCACCAGGATCTTGATGGAGGTGATGGGGGTCTTCAATTCGTGGGAAACGTCGGAGACGAACTGCTGACGGCTCCGGTCCGTTTCACGAAGGGCCTCAATGGCGCCCTGATAGCCGATACCCAGATCCGAAAGCTCGGTATAACCGCCGTGGGCCAGGTCTACCTCCAGGTTGCCCTCGCGGACCATTTCAATCTTGGTTTTGATCTTACGGAAGGGATGACCCACCCAGAAAATGAACAGAAAGGCGCTGATCAGAACGCCCAGGGCAAATGCCATCACAAGAAAGTCCGTGGACTGACGATTGGAGCTGTAACGGTCCTCTAAGGACTGAAGGGAGGAGCAGACCACGATCACGCCCACCACGTTGGGTGATTCGGCAGAATTGGACGCAGCTCCGCCAACCTGGGAAGCATCACTTTGCGCCGTCTCATAGATGGGGCAGAGGTACTCCAGGTAAAGGCCGTCCATATCAATGTGAGAATAAGGGGTTCCGGAAAAAGCTTCGATCACCTCGGGGGAAATGGTAACTTTCCCCTGAGTGATCTGATAAGTGTCCGTAACAATTTTATAAGAAGAATTGATGACCATGATGCGGCCATCATAAAGCTCGGCAAAGGTCTGGATCCGGGAGGTAAGCCTTGGGGACTGGGTCTGGAAATAACCGTCGGAGACGATCTGCTTTCCGAGGGTCAGACACTCCGACTGAATGGCAACCATCCGGTCCTGGACTTCCCGGTGATAATATCTTCGGGTAATGACCCCGGAGACTGCGATCAGCGGGATCAGTCCTACCAGAAGCAGCAGGATCAGAATGTGAAATCGGATACTCTTAACGATCCGGCGAAGCTTAGTGAGCATTGAAATAATAACCTTCTCCCCATTTGGTCAATACAAAATCGGGAACACCGGGATTTTCCTCGATCTTCTCTCTGAGTCTCCGGATATGTACATCCACGGTTCTGGCATCGCCGGGGTAATCCTTGCCCCATACCAGTTCGAGAAGTTCTTCTCTCGAATAAACCTTGTCGGGATTGTGCATCAACAGATCCAGGATCTCATATTCCTTCGAGGTCAGACGGATCCGCTCGTTGCTTAAATAAACCTGATGATTCTCGCCGTCGATCCGGAGTCTGCCGTACTGCAGCACCCGGTTCTTATGAGCGGTATCGGGAGTTGTATTTCTCCGCATGATGGCACGCATCCTGGCTTTTACTTCCAGAATGTTGAAGGGTTTGGTGATATAATCGTCGGCACCGTACTCCAGTCCCAGGATCTTATCCGCATCCTCTCCTCTTGCCGTCAGCATGATAATGGGCATGTTGGAGAACTCCCGGATCCGGCTGCAAACCTGCAGTCCGTCCATAACCGGAAGCATCACATCCAAAAGGATCACATCGTACTCGGTCTTCCTAGCCATCTCCAGCGCTTCACCGCCGTCATAAGCACAGTCCACCTGCATCCCGTCCTGCTCCAAGCTGAACCGGATCCCCTTTACGATCATCTTTTCATCATCTACAACCAAAACCTTCGCCATGTTACACTCCTACTCGATGCAGATCAGATCCTTCAGGTTCAGGAAAATGTTCTCGCCGATCCCCGAAACCTTCGTCAGATCCTCCGCACAGGTAAATGCTCCTTCTCTTCGGCGGTACGCAATGATCGCATCCGCCCGTGTCTGTCCTACGCCCGGGAGCTTCATCAGCTCTTCTGCGGACGCAGTATTGATATTGATCTTTCGTTCTCCTTCCGAACTGCCTTCCCGTTCAGAGGAGCTTCCCCCCGAAAGAAATTCCGATTGCCCAAACGGTTCCTCCGCCACCTCTTCCATGGTGGGGATGATCACCTTGCTGCCGTCATACAGCACCTGGGCCATGTTGATATAATCCGGTGCCGCATCCGCGGCAAATCCGCCCGCAGCCTCCACCGCGTCAATGACCCTTCCCCCCTCCGGGATGGCATAGACGCCGCTGGTTACGACTGCACCGCACACGTGCACCAGAATGGTTTCGGAAACCGTTTCGCTTTCATTTTCCGGTTCACTGCCTGTTTCCGCAGAAAGCCCGGAAGATACGTTTTCCGTCTGATCCTCCGTAAGCCTTCCGGAAAATGCCTTCAGAAACCCATCGATCTCTTCCTGAGTTTCTTCACTTCCCGGATCACTCTCCCCGGAGATCTCCGTATCGATCCGTTCTCCGCTCCACCCCATCAGGAGCGTTCCCATACGGGTCCGGCCGCATCCGAACAGGATCGTAGCCAGAGAGCCCAACAGCAGGGAGAAGAAGACCCGGATCACTTTTCTTTTATAATCTTTCAAACGCTGCACCTGCCTTTCGGGCAGCTGCCTGGTTGCAGATCTTTGATCTGCAACAATCGGTGATCAAACGAAGCTTAATCGCCGGGATCCGTTTGGCTCACACTGTTGCAGGTCGCAGACCTGCAACTGAGAGACAAACGATTCCTTTTTGCGCAAATACTTCCTGTATCATATTTTACAGGACCAAAGGGTGAAAAACAAGTTTCATTTTACTTTTCACCGAATTGGCTTAAATGTGTTTGTTTTGATTTTTGTTACCAAAAATCAGAACTGTCAAAACAGACCGACGATCTTTCCGTCTTCGTCCACGTCGATCCGGGTGGCTGCCGGTACCTTCGGCAGGCCGGGCATGGTCATGACGTCTCCGGTCAGAACCACCACAAAGCCGGCTCCGGCAGAAGGGTAAACCTCGCGGACCGTTAAAGTAAAGCCTTCGGGACGGCCCAACAGGGTCGGATCATCCGAAAGAGAGTACTGGGTCTTTGCGATGCACACCGGAAGGTTACCGAGTCCCAGCTCTGTCAGACGCTTGATCTGATTTGCCGCAGTGCTTGAAAGGGCAATACCCTCGGCACCGTAGATCTTCTTTGCCACGGTCTCGATCTTCTCCGCGAGACCCATCTCGGAAGGATAGAGCACATGGAAGTCGGAGGGTTTATTCTCCAGGGTATCCAGTACCATTTCCGCCAGCTCTTTACCGCCGGCTCCGCCTTCCGCCCAGACATCCGAAAGAGCGAAACGGCAGTCGTGAGATTCACAGAACTCACGAACAAACTGCAGCTCCTCATCGGAATCCGTAAGGAAATGATTTAAGGTAACAACCACGGGAACCCCGTAGCTTCTTACATTTTCAATGTGCTTTTCCAGGTTGACAATGCCCTTCTTCAGTGCCTCCACATTGGGAGCGGAAAGCTCGGTCTTGGGAACACCGCCGTTGTACTTCAGAGCCTTGATGGTTGCCACGATCACGCAGGCATCCGGCTTTAAGCCGCTCATCCGGCACTTTAAGTCGAAGAACTTCTCGGCACCTAAGTCTGCGCCGAAGCCCGCTTCCGTTACCACATAATCCGCCAGCTTTAAGGCAAATCT
>JAGACB010000064.1 GCA_017614345.1 Lachnospiraceae bacterium | reverse complement strand
TGATCTCCCTGCCGAATAACTGGCATTTCACCGTAGATGGATTGGCAAATATCCTTTCCGACGGTCGCGATGCGATAAAAACCGGACTTAAGAGACTTGAAGCAAAGGGATATCTGACCATAGAGCAGCTCAGGGAGAACGGTCATTTTTCGGGTAACTGTCTGAGGATCAACGTTAATCCGGATCAGTTGTTGCCTGAAGAACCTGAAATCCGGGATGAAAAGCCCGAAGAGCCGGAATCGGACGAAATATCAGCCGAAGAAGAACCGTTACCGGATATGCCGTCAGCGGAATCACCGCTGGCGGAAATCCCGCTGGCGGTAAATCCGTCACCGGGAAAACCGTCGACGGGAATTCCGACACAATATAAGAATAATAAATCAAATAATCATAGATCAAATATACAGGGATCAAATAATAAGATATGCCCTATCAGCGCGGGAAAGGAGGCGGCAAATGGAACAGTCAGGAGAAAGCAGGATCATAACCATGGAGCATGTGACGGAAAGTGGACTCAGGATGAGATCGACCTCTACGGACTGTGATTGTCCGAAATGCAAAGGGTCAGGCTGGGAGATCGTTGAGGAAAAAGGCTACTCTTATGCAAGGGAATGCTCCTGCGGTATAAGAAAGCGCGAAGTATTAGGCAGGAAGCTTAAGTTTGCCAACATCCCCGATGCCTTTGCCGATGTCCGCATTGAAAATTTCCGCAGGGATATCTACCGCCGGGAGGATTCACTGAAGATCATCGAAAAGGATCTCAAGGCGATAGGCTGGTGGCTTGAAAACATCAGCGAGATGCAGGATCAGGGCATGGGATTTTATCTGTATTCAGGCACCAAGGGCAGCGGCAAGACAAGGATGGCCGTTTCCATCGCCAACGAGCTTATATACGCCAAGGGATTATCGGTCAAGTTTGCCACATCCGTGCAGATCCTGAACGAGATCAAGGCAAGCTGGAACAATGAGGACGGTATGACGGAGCATCAGCTTCTTGATGACCTTTCCAAGGCGGAGGTGCTCATCATCGACGACTTCGGGATCGAGAAAGTCAAGGACTGGATCGTGGAGAAGCTGTATCACATCATCAACGCCCGCTATATCAACCGGCTGATCACGATCTTCACCAGCAACCTTCCTATCGAGGGACTGGACTACGATGACCGTATCACCAACAGGATCAAGGAGAAATGCTTTCCGTTGGTGTTTCCGAATGAGTCTGTCAGAGACTATATCGCGGAGGCAAATTTCAACAAACTTAAGGAGATCATGGCAAGCTAAAAGCAAAACATGGAGGAGGATTATGAACATGAAAGAGATAGCAGATTATAAGCCGATCATCATCGGCGTGGATCACGGGTACGGAAATATCAAGACGGAGCACTGCGTGTTTCCGTCAGGTGTGGAAAGAACATTGGCAGCACTTGCAAGCGACCACGTGCTCGATTATGAGGGGCAGAAATATATCATCGGAGAAAGTCATGTGACCTATCAGGGAGACAAGACCGGGGATGATGCTTTTTATATCCTGACACTGGCAGCGATCGCCGAGGAACTTAAGCATCGCGGATACGCCCCGGATGCCAACATCATCCTTGCGGTCGGTCTTCCGCTGGCGTGGACGGCTGCACAGAGAAAAGGCTTCAGAGAGTACCTGCGGAAGAACGAAAGCCCGGAGTTTGAGTACATGAATACCCGGTACCGTCTTCATATCGAGAAGGTGAAGATATACGCTCAGGGGCTTGCGGAAAGCTGCCTGCTGGATTCACTGGATGGGGATCACATGATCGCGGATATCGGGAACGGTACCATGAACATCGTCCGCTTTACTGACGGGATGCCCTTAGAGAAAAGCATCGCCACTGAAAAATATGGTGTAGGTACCTGCGTAAAGAACATCAAGGATGAACTCTCCCGCAGGCTCGGCCGCGGTATCGAGGAAAGGATCATTGACCGGCTGCTCCGTGAGGGATGCCCCGGAAAATCGGATGATATCGCTGCTGTGACGGACAAGCTTGCAAGGGAATACGTCACTGAGATCATCAAAAAACTGGAGGATTACGGCTATGTTGAGGGCTATGTGAAGCTTCATGTATTTGGAGGCGGCGGATGCCTGCTGAAGAACTATTCGGAGCTTTCCTCACAGTCCGGAGTAGAGTTCAACGACGATATCTGTGCCAATGCCAAAAGCTATGCCATCTGGGCTGAAAGAGGCTGACAATGCCTGTGGCAAAAAGCCGCTCCATCCGCGTTAAATTCCGGGAGGATGATCCGGAGCAGATGGCGGCATGGGAGTACTTGACAAATGAACGCGGAGCGAAGACCTATGCCGAAAAGATCGCAGATCTTATGAAGGAAAAAGCCGGCGAAGGAGAACTGTCTTCGCCGGTGGACCGTGAGCAGTCTACGGAGTTGCTCGCGGAGATAAAGCACATCTGTCTGGATATCAGGGAACGGATTGACAGATGTGCTCTTTCTCCGGTCGGAGATGCTGATGTATCACAGAATGATCCCGTACCGGACAAAATGGCGCATAAGGGTGAGATTACCGAAGGGATTGCTGACCTTATGCGACAGCTGAGCGGAGAGGACGAGGAATGACCGGCGCACTTTCCGGGCATTCGGGAGGATATCCGACAGATATCCGCTCGTCCGGTTCAAATATCCGGTGGATATCCATGATGAGCTACGCACATCATGGAGCCTCCGGCGGATGCGCACGGATTTTTAGCGGAAGATGCCGCTACGCGGCAAAAATCCGGCGCCGAATCACTCTCCGAGTGATTCGATCTGATGCTCAGGGCTTCCGTCAAGGAAGCCTTGCGGAGAATAAACGACGCACTCGGCCTCGCAGAGCCCACGGAGTGGCCCGACACTTAACGCAGTTAAGTACGAGGGCACGTACTTAATCTTTTAAGCTGCCCTCCGGCCCCGACATCGCACTCTGCCCTACCCTACCGCCCGTTTCCATTTGTGGAGGATCTGAAATACATTACAACGAAAGGAATGAAAGATATGCAGGAATTTCATGTAGGACTACCCTGCCTTAAGCTTTCACTCAATCCATCGAACCAGAGACATCACGGCAAAGCTGCCAGAACCTGCAGCGTGTCCGATGCGTGGCGGGAAATGAATGATGAACGCAGAGGCAGAGATGATACGATAGATCATAGCCTAACAAAAGATAATGTCTGGCTGTGCGGCAATACAGATATGGATATGGAGAAGGTGATCCAGGCAGAGATCGACCGGATCAATGCTGTGCGCGCCGAACATGGGAAAAGAAAAATGCGCATAGATGCGGTATCTGCTATTGAGATGATACAGAAGCCGCCTATGGAAGTGCTGGAGACACTTACGAGAGAGGAGCAGATAAAGCTCTTAAAGACCAGCGATGAGGTGATCGAATCTATCCTCCATGATTGGTGCCCCACTTGGAGAACTGCGGCAACAGTAATACATTTCGATGAGTTTGGAGGCAGAGCGGGACATCCGCATAAGATATTCCTGACGATTTCCTCTGATAAGGACGGCTGCCCGGTGATGAATGCCAAAAGGGATTTTAATCTCAAGTTCTTCACCTTCATGAACAGGGAGTATCCAGCCCGTATGCGGGTGCGCGGATATCCGGTACTCGACTGTGAGATCTATGAAGATATGACCGAAGAAGAGCGTGAGCAGCATAAGGAAAAAAAGAAGGACTATGGCCTCGAAGGCTATGAATACAAGCAGAAAAAAACGGCTGAACAGGAGGCGCAGATCAAAACTAATGAGCAGATGATCGAAGGACAGGCGGAGATCCTGTCCATACAGGAGGAACAGATCTCGAAAAATGATGTTACAATAGCTGAACAGGACGGAAAAATATCACAGGCAGAGCAGGATCTTTCCGACCTTAATGATCGGATCCGTCAGGAGAAAAAGGCGCTGGAGGCTACGAAAGAAACAATAGCCTCCGGAAAGGCTGAGATTGAAAGGCAAAAAGGCCGTAGCAGGGAGCTTAATATCAAGATCCTGTCCAAGGAACAGGTGAAGGAGCTGCCTGAACCGGAAATGACCTTTGATAAGAAGTGTTATAAGGTGCCGAAACAGGATTATAAACGGCTCCTTGCTACTGCCGGACAGGTGGATACAGTAAAAAAGGAATATGAGAAAAAAGAGGAAGCGCTCGATACCAGGAGCGCTGAACTTGACAAGCGTGAGGAAAAATTTGAAAAGAGCCGGAGGCTGCCCTGGAAAGAAAAGCAGGAACTGGCCGTACTCCGAAAACTGAGAAAAGGGATCGAATGGC